>CAXNND010000038.1:0-9454 GCA_964203105.1 Desulfamplus sp. | reverse complement strand
ATTGCCGACAGAAAAGAGTATAAAGTTCCGGCAACAATTGATGACCCTGTTATTCTCGAAGAGATCGAGGAGAGCCTTGGCAAAATAGGTTATGGGCCACAAGCCAGATAATCAGGCCATAGGGTTATATGGGTGTGTGCATGTCTCCTTTTTTCTCCTTAGCACGATTAGAGGCGTGCCTCCCGTTCTCCTTATCAAGATCGCTCACCTGCATGTAGAGTAGCGGATGGCGATTGTAATTTATGATTTTTATATTTGCGATGGCAATTTGCAATTTAAGAGTTTCATATTAAAGGAGATTTAAAATGAGTACTCAAGCAATTGAAAAAGTTCCGACACAGGCATGGATCACTACCTTTTCCGGTACAGCGATCAACCTCTGTCTTGGTATTCTGTATGCGTGGAGTATCTGGAAATCCGCCCTTGTTGATGTTACCAAAGCAGGGCAGACGATGGACCCCAACGGAATAAATGCGGGCTGGGTATACCTGACCAATGCGGAAGCAGCAACCCCGTTTTCTCTGTGCGTCATTATTTTCGCTCTTCTGATGATCCCTGGCGGAAGAATCCAGGACAGAATCAGCCCGAAATTTGGTGCCACACTCGGTGGGCTTTTGTTAGCAGCAGGCTGTATTGTTGCTGGCATGATGAAGAGTTATACCGGCCTTATTATTGGTTTTGGAATACTTGGTGGTGCTGGAATGGGCATTGGATACGCAGCCCCAACACCTGCTGCTTTAAAATGGTTTGGTCCTGAAAAAAGAGGACTTATTGCCGGTCTGGTTGTCGGTGGATACGGTGGAGCTGCCCTTTACATCGGCGGACTTGGATCCTATCTGCTCAAGGCTTACGGAATTTCAGGCAGTTTTATTTATCTTGGAATCTTTTTTGCTGTAATTGTTGTTATTGCAGGTCAAATGCTCAAAGCTCCACCTCCAGGATATCAGCCTCCTGCAAACGTTACAAATGCGGGACAGAAAGGTGCCACGGAAAAGACCCATAACTGGGAAGCTGGCGACATGGTTAAAACCTGGCAGTTCTATGCCCTGATGGTGATGTTTATTCTGACCACACAGTCTGGTCTTCTTATCATCAGCAGTGCCAACGGCCTTCTGATGAGTACAGCAAAAGGGATGCCTTTTTTTGTGGCAAATGCCTGGCTTCTGGTCTCCTTTGGCGGACTTGTTAATGCATCAGGACGGGTCGGTACAGGGTTCTATTCTGACAAGATCGGACGTCTGAATGCCTACTGTCTTAACTGCGGTGTATCAGCCTTGTGTCTCTTTGCACTTCCCTTTGTAATCAAAACAGCAAATCTCTTCCTCCTCTTCGTTGTGGTCGGTATTGCTTACTGGCAGTATGGCGGAGGACTTGCTCTTATGCCATCTTTTACAGCAGATTTCTTTGGTGGAAAAAATCTGGGTTTTAACTATGGATTAGTATTCATCGGCTGGGGGCTCGGTTTTTTTATGGCAAGAATCGGCGGTTGGATTCAGGATGTCACCGGCAGTTTAGACTATGCGTTTTATATCTCAGGAGGACTATTGATAGGCGGGGTGCTTCTGGCGAGGATTACAACAAAACCTCAATATGGCGGAGAGGGTGTATTGCAGCCTCAGAGAGGATAAGAACCAGTAACCTTTAACAATTAACCGGTTCAGATGATAGCTACAAATCAGGGAACATAGATTTTTGTTCCCTGATTTTATGTTTACTGATTTATTTGTGCAACTCGGATTTTATACTCGACCCGCTTGAGGCGGGGAGAGCCTCAGTCAAAAACTGTCAGAGTTCATATTCAACATTTTTATTAAAATGGATACGCTGTAATGACCCCCCTCACCCCATCTCCGGCAAACCTCTCACTGCCTCATACCTTTTCGCTTATAGATGTTCCGTTTATAGTTAGTTTTTCAAGTCCAGAGTTTGACAAAACTATTATTTTTATCGTGGCGGTTTTATTGTCAATAACGGTCAATGCCGAAGCTCAGGCATTTATGGCAACTGTACTTGGTGATATAAGAAATGATGCTCGCGATCGGTTTCATTTCAACCCGCTGCTTCATATCAACCTTGCTGGTTTGATATGCTTTGTGGCAGCAGGCTTTGGCTGGCCAAAACAGGTTGAAATTAATACAGAGCAATTCAAACATCCGGCACTTGCCGTTATATTGATTAAGTTTACAGGTGCCTTTGCGAATCTTATTCTGGCTGGTATAGCCGGAAGTATTCTGTTTGTAATGAAAAAATGGAATCTTGAGGACCAGGTGTTTTCCATTGTGGTATCTGTAAATATAATGGTTTTTGTCTATAACTTCATTCCAATACCACCTCTTGCCGGAGCTTCTCTGCTCTCTTCCATTATCTCTGTTTTCTCATCCTTAAAAAGAAAAACATCTCAATCCGGAATTTATCCTCTGCGTGGCAGTCATGTTAATGATACAAATATATACAAGACATCTCCGGATGCACCCCCTAAAAAATACCTCGTGAGGTTATTTCCCTATATGTTTACTGGTGTCATTATTGTGATGAGAATCAAGGGGTGGACATTTTTGAATGACACTCTCCATCCGGTTGTGAAAGCCATTTTCAAGTTTATTGCAGGATAGCTTCTGGGATATATGGAACTAACGTCAATGTGTCCGTCGATTTTAAGGTGGGGATTCATTGTCAATGCTTGTTTAAACAATACCATAAAGCGTCCCACCTTTGCGTGCCATATAATCTATTTTCTTTAGAACTGCGGGGTCAGAAATAAGTGGTGGGGAGTGAAATGGCTTTATTCGGGCATCAATTATAAGTGGACCATTGCAGCCCCAATGTTTAAACGATGTGAAACTACCGGCTCCATAAATATCATGTGATGGATTGGAGCGTGAAAACGTGATCCAAAGAAATGTGGAAAAATCTTGACTTGCCTCAACAGAGTTGTCAACAACAACAAAAAGAGGAAGTCTATCCAATTGACATTGATTATTTAATTGATTATTGAGATTTTCGGCAAGAGCATTAATCTCCTTATCCGTAGCTGGATAACTTTCAAACCTTGGTCCCTTGACCACAGCAATCCCGGGCGACGCAAGTCTTGGGTCTGAAAAAGGCTCTGGAATATATACTTGTGATGGAAAGTATCGTAAAAGTTCACGCCTTTTTCCTCCTGCTGCAACCATCACAACCTTCGATCCCTCATTTAGTCCTTCAGAAGAATAATCAAGTGTATCCATGGTTGTGGATGTTTGAAAATGGACATCCCGTGTAAAATCAATGCGTTCAAGTGCATGAATAAAAAATCCCATCTCATCACTGATATCAAGTTCAGGATTGTCATTGTGAGAACAGATAATAAGATATTTTGCAAGAGACAACTGACCAGTCCCCAAAATTGCGTTGGCGTGTGTCAGAAGCTCTCTTGGTTTTTTTGCATCATAAGGGGTGTAGCGATCCACTGCCTTGGCAAGAAGTAGCGGATGCACACCTGCAACATCAACAGCATGAATGGCGGTAACCCCGGGAAGTTTATGAGGAATTGCACTGGCTGTTATCTCATGGATAATCTTGCCAAACACTGAATCCTCACGAGGAGGGCGTCCCACAACTGTAAATGGCCATATTGCATCTTTTCTGTGATAGACCGCATCAACCTCAATATATGGGAATTGATGTGTAAGAGAGTAGTAGCCAAGATGATCTCCAAATGGACCCTCAGGCTTTGTCTTGCCTGGCATGATCCTGCCTGTAATGCAAAAATCTGCATCCAAAGATACCACATTATTACTGACTCCAGGCATCACACAGTATCTGAAAGCTCTGCCAGCCAGAGCACCGGCAAAGGCAATTTCCGTCATACGTTCAGGTAGAGGCATGACTGCTGCAAGTGTATGTGCGGGTGGACCCCCTACAAAAATGCTAACTGGCAGAGGCTGATTTTGCTCAAGAGCCTTTGCATGATGGTTAGCAATGCCCCTGTGAATCTGGTAATGCAGCCCGACCTCTTTATCAGCAATATATTCTCCACCAGACAACTGAATTCTGTACATACCAAGATTGGAGCGAAGTATATCTAAATATTTAGGAGATGCTCCGATAATATTTTCAGGCTCTATTGAAAAAACCTGTGGCAGTAAAATAAATGCACCGCCATCTTCTGGCCAGCACCTGATCATCGGAAGATCGGTAATCTTGCATCTGCAATCCAGCACAGAACTACTTTTTGTATTTAATTTACTCTTTTTGTTGGAGAGCCCTTTATTTAAAGGCTGATGGGGCGGCTGATTTTGTTTAAAGGGGGTTGCTTGTTTTAATGGCAGAGCATGAGCAAGAGATTTGATGGCTCTAAAAGATTTAAGAGGCGATTTAAAAGCAATTGAGGGATCAGATGCAAGATCGACCAATGTTGAGACCTTTGACAGCTCTGGCTCAAGTATTTTCAATGCCCGTTTGTATGTTCCAAAAAGATTGGAAACAGCAGGAAAGGGGCTACCCTTAACCTTCTCAAATAAAATCGCAGGTCCACCAGCCTCAAAAACACGGTTGTGAACCTCTGCCATCTCAAGAGCAGGATCAAGCTCTGCCCCTACTCTTAGCAGTTCCCCCTCTTTTTCAAGGAAATCAACACACTCTCTCATACATCTAAATATCATGGTTTTAATCTTCTTTTTTCATAATTTAATCTTCTGCTTAAATCCAATATAGATACTGTTGTCCATATAGATCATCTCTGTCGGGATAAATCTATAAAATTTTGCTCTGTAGTGTTTCTGGATAAAGGTGAGTGGATCAATTGTCTCTGTTGAGCTATCCGATCCTTTTGACTCTTTAAACGGAATCCCAAATTTTCTGATATAGGCTAAAGCCTCAACCATGTTTTCCATTCTGACTATCTGTTCAATTTTACCCCTCATCTGAATACCTTTGATTTTATTAAAGTCATGATTGTCCATAAATATAGAGGCTGCAACCATAATCTCGGGAGAGTCTGTATTCTTAGGAGATATTGTAAAATTTGGGGAGGGTTTTGCTCCTGTAATGTGTCGTGAATCAGGAGATGAGAAAAACCAAAAGGCTCTGTTTTTGTAAAGATAATAGACAGGTGCAGACCAGACGCTGTTTTCCAATGGTGTGGCAATGGTCATAACTTTAAGAGAGTCAAGCAGTTGTTCAAGATCAAAGAGCAGACTTTGTTGATCGTGACTCATCTCTTCTGAAGCATAGTTAAATTTCTGCATCATAATATGCTTTGACAGTTTCATATAAATTTATTGTTTTACAATCGATCCTGTAATAATACATATTATACCAATAGTCAGCAGTAATTGCCATAATGGCAGTTGAAATACAATATAATCAAATTTTTCCTGGGTTGAAGCTATTGGTATCTTATCTGAAATTGTAATCCACATATCATAACCAAAATCACAAAGGAATATACTTGACCATTCAGGTTTTTTCATTAGTTCTGCAATCCACTCAAAGATAATGATAAAACCACTACTGATACACATCACAATTCCATTTATCGTAAAATTATTCATATAAATAATCTGCTTAGCCTCAATTTTTTTGTGTTAATAGTTACTTATTTTAACGCTTAGACATGTTTAGCTTATGATCTTTTATTTTTAGATTGCCGCATTTTATTCAGAATTTTTATAATATATATTCTGCAAATTTATCATAAGTCAAACAATTTTAACTCCATTTCTCTTTAGTTTAAAAGATATCTGTGCTAAACATGCTCACATTTCAGACGATTCATGCACAGATGCCTTATTGCCAACGTTGACGGGAACAGACAACTTTTCAACATAGAGAGGCACGCATTCTTGTTACTCTGCATGGAAACACAATAAATTTTGACATAGCGGACAAAATAATTGCTGACAATATGATAGAAAACACCACTACACTCAAAAAACTTGGCGTAGCATCTCTTATCATGATGGCATCAGTCTTTTCAAGCCGTGTTATTGGACTTGCAAGAGAGATGGCAGTTGCCTTTGCAGGAGGTGCAAGGGGAGAAGTTGATGCCTACCAGATTGCCTTTATCATTCCCGAGATACTCAACCATGTGGTGGCAAGCGGCTTTCTCTCTGTAACCTTTATTCCAATATTTGCATCCTATCTTGCAAATAACAATGAAGAAGAAGGTTGGAGGGTATTCTCAACAGTTTTTAATACATTCGGCATACTGCTGATTATTTTTATATTGGTTGCATTTTACTACTCTCCTGAACTTGTGAGATTTTTTGCCCCTGGATTTAAGGACCCCCAACTTTTCAACAGTGCTGTAAGAATGACAAGAATTATAATGCCAGCCCAGTTTTTCTTCTTTGCAGGTGGTATGTTCATGGCAGTTCAGTTCACAAAAGAGAAGTTTTTCATCCCTGCCCTTGCCCCTCTTTTATACAATACCGGTATTATTGCAGGTGGTTTAATCGGGTTATTTTTTAAATCATGGATTTGCATTTCGTTATCAGGATTATGTGCAGAAGCACTAACCCCAAGTTCCAGAATGGAGGGTTTTGCATGGGGTGTTTTGGGTGGTGCATTTGCTGGAAATTTTGCGTTGCAATACATTGGAGCAAAACGGGCTGGAATGAAAATCTATCCCCTTGTGAACCTTAAACATCCTGAATTTTTGAAATACATTTGGTTGACCATACCATTGATTGTGGGATTAAGTATGACCTTTTCTACAGAGATACTTCTTAAGTATTTTGGCTCGTTTTTGTCTGACGGAAGTATTGCCGCCCTCAACTACTCTCTCAGGATAATGTTCATTCTTGTGGGAATTTTTGGGCAGGCAGTCGGGGTTGCCTCCTATCCTTTTATGGCAAATCTTGCCTCTCTTGGAAAAATTGATGAGCTGAATGATCTTCTAAATACAACACTTAAGTATCTGCTCCTTGTAATACCGGTTTCAGTTCTTTTCATGGTGCTCAGACACGAAATAGTCTTTCTTCTTTTTGAGAGAGGACGATTTACCCCGGATTCTACCCGTATCACCTCTGAAATTCTCCCCTTTATCATGGCTGGAACATTTGCATTTGCTGCCCAGACGGTCGTTGTCAGAGGATATTATGCCATCCAGAACACCTGGTTTCCCGCTTTTTTTGGAACCATTGCAGTCTTTGCATCTATTCCGCTCTTTTTTATTCTGATGAAGTTGATGGGGGCACCTGGAGTTGGGCTTGCACTATCCTTATCTGCACTTATGAACAGCGCTCTTCTCTTTGTCCTGTGGAATAAAAAATCGGGCAACCGAGGTGCTGGAGCAGCTTACCTGTTTATGGTAAAAATTATAACCTTGAGCTGTAGTATAGGGTTGATATTGCTGGCAATAAGAGTAACTGTTCAACAGTTGCTATCCAAATTTTTACATACACTGGATATGGCTAATTTGACCGCTGACACTATGACTATTTCAGGTGCTTTGACTACATCAATAGTCACTACAATTTTGTTTGTCATGCTTTTTGTTTTGTCTGGTACGCTTTTCAGGATTAAAGAGATAACCACATTTATCTCAAAAATTTCATCAATGTTTACAAAAAAACTCAAAAGATTTAAAGGATAACATGGTAGCAAGTGATTCAGCGTCAAAAGATGATTCGAGCAACTACTCTTTGTCACTAACTATAATTCACACCACCTGCCACCGCGAATTTGGAGGACTTGAAAAAAGAGTCTATAATGAGTCATGTGCAATGTTAGAAAAGGGGCACAGGATAGTTATTGCTGCTCCTGAATATAGCCCTCTGATTGTAAAGTGCCGTAAGTTGTTAAATAGCAGTGTCGTCTGTATTCCAATGGAATTTACAGCAAAAAGTGCGTTCAAAGATTTTTTCACCCTTAGGCAGCTCTACATTAAATTCAAGCCGGATGTTCTAAACACCCACGGCAATACAGATGCCAAGATTGCCCTTTCAGCAGCGTGGAATAGCAATATTCCATGCACCATTCTCTCCCGTCATATCAGTGCAGATGTGCGACCGTCATGGTATAATAAAATTCTTTACAACAGGTTGTGCAGTCATGTGTTTACAACAGCAGATTATACGACAAATCATCTTGTATCAACTCTTGGTGTTGATCCTGAAAAAATATTTACACTGCCAAGTGGTGTTGTCCCTCCATCAGAGATGGCTGATCGCCAAATAGCAAGAGTTGACCTTGCCGACCAACTCAATGTAAACAGAGATTCCCGCTTCATTGGCTTTGTAGGGCGAGTATCTGAAGATAAAGGGGTAAAATCTATAATAGATGCTTTTTTATCAATTGCAGAGAAAATTCCAAACTACCATTTAGTGATTGTAGGCGGTGAAGATAATATACTGAAGGGTAGGGAAAAGTTGAGCCATTCGACAACATTTATTGAGCAGCTTAGAAAAATGGTCAACCAGTCAGGATATCAAAACAGAGTCCACTTTACAGGATTTAAAGAAGATACCTGGCAATATTACAGAGCTTTTGACTGCAACATTCTTGCCAGCAAGGAGGTGGAGGGGATATCACAGTCACTGCTTGAAGCAATGTATGCAAGATGTCCTGTTGCAGGCTCACAGGTTGGCGGTACCTGTGATATTATCATAGATGGTGAGACAGGATTGCTTTTCAGACCAGAAAGAATTCAAGAGATTGAAAAGGCTGTTCTTCAAATATTGAGTGATAAGTCTGCCACAACCAAACGTATAGAGAAGGCATTCAGTATGGTAAACGAAAAATATACCATTGGCTCAATGGTAAAACATATCCTCAATATTTACCAAAACTGCAAGTGTCAATTATAAATTTTTATAGGTAATCCGATTACTTGAATCTCACCCTTGGATCAACAAGGGCAACGCAGATATCAGACAGGATATTGCCTATCATGAAAAGAAGAGATGATATAACAAGAATACCCATCACAACCGGATAGTCTCGATCCACAACAGATTCGTAACCTAAAAGCCCCATTCCATTAATATTAAACACCTTTTCGATTAAAAATGAGCCGGTAAGGACAATTGAGATGTTGTTGCCAAAATTTGTCGCAATTGGAATCAGGCTGTTTCTCATGGCATGGCGAAAAACAGCCTGTTTAAACGAAAGACCTTTGGCAATCGCAGTTCTTACATAGTCAGATGAGAGTTGATCCATAAGCGTGTTTTTCATAAGAAGAGTCATCACGGTAAATGAGCCGATTATGTATGCAAGCAGAGGCAGAATAGTATGCCACGCAATATCCCTGATTTTTTCCATAAGCGAAAGATCATTGAACATATCAGATGTAAATCCGCCCAATGGGAAGATATCCATACGTGAAGAGAAGATAACGAGCAGCATAACCCCAGCCACCCAACCAGGGATTGCATATCCTACAAAAATAACAATTGAGGTTATATTATCAAACCCTGTGCGATGTCTTATTGCCTTGGCAATTCCAAGTGGAATGCAGACCCCGTAAACA
>CAXNND010000037.1:0-9476 GCA_964203105.1 Desulfamplus sp. | reverse complement strand
TGATAATCTCTGCAATCTGCCCCAAACGCAGCTTTGGAGACTCTTCAAGTGCCCTTTCAACTGCTTTTTTGACAACACCGGGTCCACTTACACCAACATTTATAACAGCATCAGCCTCACCAACTCCAAGATATGCCCCTGCCATAAATGGCATATCTTGTGGAATATTGGCAAAAATGCACAGTTTGGCACATGCAAGCCCATCATCTGCCTTTGAGAGTTCAGCAGCCCTTTTAATTGCACGGGACATCTCAAGCACAGCATCCATGTTAATGCCTGAGCGGGTGGTTGCCACATTTACAGATGCACATAGCCGCTGGGTCTGGGCAAGAGCTTCGGGCAAAGCCTCAATCAGAGCACGGTCACCAGCAGCAATCCCCTTTTCAACAAGTGCAGAGAAGCCGCCTAAAAAGTCGATGTTCACCTCTCTTGCAATATCATTTAAAGTGTGGGCAATCTCCACCATCTGAGGGGCGGAAAAAGGAGCCCCAACCAGTGCAATAGGGCTTATGGATATACGCTTGTTTACAACTGCAATTCCATATTTTTCACCAACTGCATCACAGATGCTGACAAGATTTGAGGCATTCTTGACTATTTTGGCTCGAACATTTTTTTTAAAAACATCAAGATCGTGGCTTATGCAGTCAAAAAGGTTGATTCCAAGGGTTACAGCTCGAACATCAAGATGTTCATTTTTCACCATCTCTATGGTTGAGATGATCTCCTGTGAGTTAAACATTTTATAGTTTTCCTGTATGGTTCAGTTAAGCTAAAAGACTTTTTCTTTCCTAAAGGTTAAGTTTTATATCTTATATTTCGCAAATAGATAGATACTGCCTATATCTTGTTAATAGCTTCAAATATGTTTTTATGCTGGATGCTGATATCAAGACCAAGTTCTGCTGCCTTCTCTCTGATACTTCTGAAAAGTCCAGCCTGATCTGTATCAGGAGTGACTACCACCTGATATGACATGATATTTGCTGTGGGTTCGTCTCCCCCTTTAAATATTGCTGTCAGGTTGGCAACATTGACATGGTATGATGCAATAATTTCAGTAAATCGTGCAACAAGACCTTTCTGGTCAGGACCTATTGTTGTGATGAAAAATATCTCTTCACCTGACTTATCCCCTGATTTTGCTGTTGACTTATCGCTTGATTGCCCGAGAACATTACCGTTTCCAGTGGTGGATGTGGATTCACTCTTGCAATTTTTAGAGACATTTATATTGGTATCTAAAACATCAGCATGAATCCTGAGATTCTGACCTGCAAGATCATATTCAAGATGTTTGAGTATAGCCTTGACTGTAAGATTTGCAGGATATTCAACAATAAAAAATCCAGCAAACTGATTTTGCAGGATCATCTGATTTACATTCTGAAGATTACAATCCATCTGATAAAGACTCTTTGAGACAGACGCAATGATTCCAGGGCGATCTTTACCAAGGACAGTGATAATTATTTTATCCATAAAATTTAAATGTTTCTCCTGATTATATTCTGCAAGACAATCTTTGCATTTTTTTGTCGGGGCAACTCTTACAACATATTACCCAAAAAAGAAAGATCACCTTCAAACACAATTTGATTTTTTTTAGGTTTGACAACTTTTAAAAAGTTGTCAAACTTTTCAATCATGAATTTTGATCAAATAAGCTCTTTAGGGATATCTATTGTTATTGTGGTATCATTATTTTCATCTGATGTCTCCATTCTTATGCTGTAGTGCATGGCATCTGCTAACAATTTCGCAGAATAGGTTCCCAAGCCGGTTCCTGATGATTTGCCATACGTCTTGTATTTTTCAAAGAAATCCTCCCTGACTGCTTTGGGTACAGCACCCTTGTTGTTAATGACTATAGAAATCTTTTTAGCAACACCTCTATTATTAACATCCTTGCTGTCAGCAATATTTGTATTGTGAACAACATTGATCAGCTTGTCCTGGTCTGCTAACTCAATCTTTATCTCTTCACTATCAGGTGATGCCTCAATTGCATTGATAAACAGATTGGACAATAAGGAGTAAAGAAGACGCTCTTCAGAGCAAACCATAAGTGTCTGGTCTATAAAAGACGAGCTGCTCATCCCCTGTAACGGCTGGATACTATTGTTCTCTCCACTGCCGTTATCCTTTAATAATAGATTTCCATTGAGTCTAACTTTGCAGACCAAATCCTTTCCGGTAATCCTTGACCGGTTTTGCCCAATGACCCTTAAAATAACCGAGATGACTTCCACCTGCTTTGGGTTGTAATTGTATGTGCCTGACTCCATCTTGAACATGTCAAGAGAGTTGTCGATCATTTCAAGCATCGTGTAACCTGCACTCTCAATCATTTTTACAATTTGAAGCTCATCTTCGGGAAGATTGGTGCTCATTTGCAAAATCTGGGGAAATCCTATTATGGCGTTAAGCGGTGTCTTAAGGTCATGTCGCATTATTCGCTCAACATCCTGCTTAAGTCTTTCCAGCTCTTTTGTATCTGTAATGTCATCCTTGACAGCCACATAATTTGTTGTATTGCCGCGTTCATCCTGTATTGGAGATATTGAAGCCAACTCCCAGTATATACTTCCGTCTTTCCTTTTATTGCTAATTTCTCCACGCCATGTATCACCGCTTTTAAGGGTATTCCACATCTTTTCGTAGAAAGAATCGGCGTGTAATCCTGATTTTAATACACGTGGGTTATTGCCAATTGCCTCCTCCCGTGTATATCCGGTTGTCCTTGTAAATGATGGATTTACATAATCTATCGTGCCATCAGTATCAGTAATTACAACCGAGTTAGGAGTATTCTCAATTGCACGCATTAAAACCCGCATATCCTCCTCTTTTCTCTTCTGCTCGGTAACATCTACAGCAACACCCTCAATAATCCTTTCATCTCTTTTATGATTATAGACACTAAATTCATAAACTATAATATGGTGGATTGTTCCGTCAGAATGTCTATAAGACATATCAATTTGAGTATCGTCAGTGTTATTGATGATATTCTGAATATGTGTAAAACCTGAGGATATAGAGTCAGGTAACCAGTCAACAATATCAACCCACTTTAGTCCAACAGCATCATCTGGAGAACATGTACCAAGAAGGTCGAATCCTTCACTTACATACAATAGCTCTCCATCAAATGTGTGAGAAAAAAAGATCATTTTCTCCTTAAGTTTATCTGCTAAATGCTTATATCGATTCTCGATCTCCTTTAACTGTGCTTTTTCGTGATATAGCTCATTTTCAAGCATCTGGGAGTTTAACTGCATCACCCCGACAATGAAGAATATACTAAGAATAATACATATAAAAAATAACAATCCATCAAAAACTCCGGAAACAACATGTCCACCTTGAATATTAACCGGTATATAAAGACTTGTAGTATTTTCCGCTATAAGTAGCAATATCCCTCTGCACAGGCAGAAGAGAGATAACAGTATAGCAGTTGCTGTGAGCATTTTGTCCAACCGAAAAATATCATATTTCATATCCTTGACAAGAATAAGAGCGTAACAGAAAAAATATATCCCAAAAGAAAGAGAAGAGATGGAGATACGGACATTTACGTTGGGCATGACATAGGTGAAAAAAGGGTGAAGGATAAAAGCTAATAAAATGAAAATTCCAATATGGAGATATAAGTTGATTTTTTTTGCTGCAAAAAAGCTGAATCCAAAGTACAATAGTATTAAACTTAAATAAATAAATATATTTGCCACTACTATGGTTAGAAAATCCGATAAAATATTGCGAAAACCAATCAACAAGAAGCCTACACCAAAAAAAATGAACCCCAATGCACACTCTTTAAATCCAGGATAGGTTCTGCGACTGATATTATAATAGAGCGTCAAAATGGCTAAGGATAAAACAGTGCTACCCATTACAACTGTGAGAGTGTGTGTATCAAGAACCTGCATGAATAGCTCCTTCGGTTTTTTATTTCGTTATCGTTGCAACAAAATGTTGATCGCCTCTGAAACACCGCAATTATTATTTGAGCCAACTTCTGCGAACTCTCTTTTATCACTAACCTTATCCTTTAATTCTTTAGGGGCATTATTAACTATAAAAACATGACCAGCCCGTTCAAGCATATCTAAATCATTGTAATCATTTCCAATTGCTGCCACATTTTCTTTTTGAATTTTAAGCTGATCTGCAAGCCACGATATAGCCTGACTCTTGGAAACCATCCTGTTAAAGACCTCAATCCATACTGACTTGCCATCTAACGGTGATGTTGCCCTTACTACACTGAACTCTGGAAGAGCCTCCTCTATCATGGTGACTGTATTATTTCCGTGTTGTGCAAAAATTTCAGCCGGAATAATGGTCAAAAGTTCGGTTGCCTGCCCAAAATCCTTTATAGGTTCTGAATGGTTTATTTTTGTGATAAAATCCTTGTAGATTTCAATTCTAAGGATAAAATCTGGATTTGGCATTCTACTTTGCTCTCTGTAGATACAATGGTGAGAGTATGGCACGGGTCTATGAATCATATAATCCAATTTAAGAGAATCAAAGTAGTCTGCAATATGGCTTACATCACCCGATTCCAATGAATGCTTCTGTATAATATTCTCTTTCCTGTTTATGATATTGCCTCTCATTTTTATACCATGCTTTCTCTCTAACTTTATTATGCAGGCTCCTGTAGAGCAGATAAGATAGTCAACCGGCAACTCCTCACAGGAAGAGTCAAACCCCATTCGTTCAACAGCTTTTTGAAACGAATAGAGAGATCGTCCTGTTGCAAATACCCTGATAAATCCCATTTCACCCAACCGCTCAAGGGCTCGAAGGTCGATAGGGTTGATCTGTTTGTCATCGGTAAAGAGCGTACCATCAAGGTCTGTTATGAACATTTTTTTATATGTCCTCATTTGCTTTATCCCCTGTTTCATCGATTTTATCCGGTGATTTCTGCAGAGAGGCCTTAATTGCCTTAATCAGCGACTCTGCTGCACTGTATGACATACATAGAAGAGCAGCCATCTCTTCAACAGTTGCTTTTTTCATTGCACTTATCCCCTTGAAATGTGCAAGAAGCATAGATTTTCGCTTTTTTCCGATTCCGGCAATACCATCCAAAAGTGATGTGCCAGCCCGCTTTGACCTTCGCTGTCTTTGAAATGTTATGGCAACCCGATGAGCCTCATCACGCAGCCGTTGAAGAAGATACAAAGCCTTAACAGACTGAGGTGTTTGGGTCATATTCAGCGGATTGCTTCTGCCAGGAACATAAACCTTGTCATGGGTTTCACCTTTATCAGAATCCTTTTTTGCAAGACCAATTACCCTGATTTTACCTGTTAATCCAGGGCATTCCAGTTCAAGTCCCGCTAAAACTGCTGTTGCAATTGAAAGCTGACCCCTGCCACCATCAACAACTAAAATATCGGGCAGGTTCATACCTTTATTGTTTGCAAACCGTCTGGCAAGCACCTCAGCCATATAGGCATAGTCATCATGTCCCGTAACATTTTTGATAATAAATTTTCGATAGAGTGATTTTGAAGGCTCTCCGTTTATAAATACCACCATTGAAGATACAGGATCAGTGCCTGCAATGTTGGAGTTGTCAAAACATTCAATTCGTTCAGGATAGTTTTCCATTCCAAGAATCTTTTGAAGAACTGTGAGAGTCTCCATGTTTTCACTATTCTTAGAGATAGTTGTTTCAAGTTCTCTCCGGGCATTGTTAATAGCCATTTCAACGACAAGTCGTTTTTCACCACGTTCCGGCATCAGAATATTGACCTTTTTCCCCTTTGATGCAGACAGAGTCTCTTCAAGCAATCTTCTGTCCTCAAAATCCTCTGCAACAAGAATCTGTGGAGGGATAAATCTGCTAATCTGATAGTTTTGTTTTTCCCTGCCCTGATAATCATGCTCCGTGTTAGATTGATAATACTGTTTTAAAAATGCCTCCATTATCTGGGATGTATCACTCCAGTTATTATCAACAGCATTTAGATTTAAGTCGAGATCAAAGCAGTTGTGCTCTGTGCCTACCACATATCCTGACCGCACAAACAGAAGAGTCACCACCGCCCTGCCCTCTCCTCCTGCACATGCCACAACATCCCTGTCCATCATGTCTGTTGATACTGCAATCTGCTGTTCAAGGCTCTTTTCAATGGCAAATATTGTGTCTCTTATCAGGGCTGCCTTTTCAAACTGCTCCTGCTCTGCCTCTGCCATCATCTCCTGCCGGAGCTTCTTTATCAGATCCGGTGCTCTGCCTTTGAGAAAGAGTGAGACATCACTCACAATTTTTCTGTAAGCCTCAACTGGAACATTATTACAGCATGGTCCTAAACACGCCTTGATTTGAAACTGAATGCAGGGTCTTGAGCGATTTGTAAACTGAGTCTGCCTGCATTTCCTGAGTTTAAATATCCGATTGACCTGCTTTAATGTTTTTTTGACACTTTGACCAGATGAGTATGGTCCAAAATAGGCTGCTCCATCATTTTTTATCTTTCTGACCACCTGCAAAACAGGATATTCCTGGATGGTGTCAATACGAAAATAGGGATAATTTTTTCCATCTTTTAAAAAGACATTATATTTTGGCTTGTGTTTTTTTATGAGTGTGGCTTCTAATATCAAGGCTTCATGCTCGGTTGCCGTGATAATAAGATCAAAATCAACAATATTTCTGATAAGCAAGGTGGTCTTGGGATCATGTCCAGACTCTCTGACAAAATATGATCCAAGCCGTTTTTTGAGATTCTTTGCCTTGCCCACATAAATTATCAGACCCCGGATATCCTTCATCAGATAGACTCCAGGGTCAGACGGGGCAAGTTCATATTTCTTTTTGATTAAATCAGATAACATATATAGATTATCTTACCATAAATTACATACTATAAAGCTCTTTAACCTTCTTGCGATCAACAGAACCATCGCTATTTTTCGGCAGGCTTTGAACAAATTCAACATAACCTGGCTTTTTATATCGGGCAATACGAGAGCCTACAAAATCAATCAGCTCTTTTGCTGTCAAACAAGAGCCTGCCTTTCTGACACATACAGCCTTGACTCCCTCGCCAAATTTTGGATCAGGAACACCAATCACACAGGTCTCCTCAATATCAGGGTTCTCCATAATTACATATTCAACCTCAGCAGGATAGACATTTTCTCCACCAGGTTTAATAAGCTCCTTTTCAGGCTTTCTCCCTTCAAACCAGAGATAACCATTAGAGTCAATATGACCAACATCTCCAGTGTGATGCCAACCATTTTTTATGGTTGAGGTGTCATATCGATCCTCTTTTGCAGAGCCTCCTCTCCAGAATCCCTGAAAAACAAGAGGACCTCGAACAGCGATTTCACCACTTTGACCGGAAGGAAGAATCAGATCATTTCCATCAACAATCGCCATATTGGAGATACAGCCCTGACGACCGGCAGAACCTGGACATTCGGATGCGTCACCAAGAGTGACAAACCCAGATGTTTCACACTGTCCATACAGTATATAAAATCGGGTTGATGTCTTTTCCATGAATTTGAGGATAGTTTCCGGGGAGTCTATCCCAACTGTATTTTTTAGCGATGAGATGTCATAGGGACATTGTTCAACCTTTCCATGCCCACCTGATTCATCAATTTTTGTTTTACAGGATTCAATAGTTTTGCCTTTATCCAACTCATCCATGAGAGTTGCAAGAATGGGGGGAAAGCTCGCCATCAATGTGATTTTCTCGTTTTCGATCATGGAAAGGGCAGTCGTAGGATTGAATTTTTCCATGATCACATTTTTTCCACCCATCTGCATGACTGCAAGGGATAGATTCATTCCAGTTATGTGAAAAAGTGGCAGCATGTTCAGATAGGTATCTGATTTCCCAAGGTTCATGGTAAGGCAGGTTTGGAGATTGGATGCCATAATGTTGTTGTGGGATAGAGCTGCACCCCGTGGTTTACCGGCAACTGCTGCAGTGTAGAGAAGTGTAAAAATATCATCAGACTGATGTAAGAATCTGGTAGATTGGGGTTTGGATAAAAGCCCTCTATCAATTAACTCTTCATAATTGATAGTATTAGTCGATGAATCTATATGGTCACATCTATCAAAACAGACAAATAAGCCATTGAATCCTGATGACTCTCTTTCCGACTTTATTTTTAAAGCATGGGCATTCTCACTTTGCGTCGAGTCAAAAAAAAGAATTTTTGAAGCAGAATCCTTGAGAATATATGCCAGCTCATCCTGCGATAGACGCCAGTTGAGCGGCACAAGTATGGCTCCGATTGCAGAGGTCGCACCATACAGAACAAGGTATTCAGTGCGATTCATGGAGAGAACGGCAACGCTTTGACGAGGCATAACTCCAGAGCCGGAAAGTGCAGAGGCAAGAGAGTTTACCTGGACAAGGAATTCATGGAAAGTGAGAGATTTTCCACCATCCACAATTGCTGTATCATCTGGAAACAGCGAGGCATTTCTTTTGATCATGTCATAGACAGAGAAAGTAGAAGCTGATATCATTGTTACTCCTGATTAAATGGGGCATCTTTGCTCATTAAAATGAGCAGTATTAGCCGATTAAATGAGGGGGGACTGCCTGATTAGAATGGCATTTGGTTCGTTCAGGTCTATTACTTACATGGGATAAATGAAGGTGTCAATAACTCAGAAGGGTCAAATTGAATGATATTCAGATAACATAGAACTGGTATAATAAGGCATTTTGAAACAGGAGGAGAAAAGGGGAGGGTGAATCTGGAGCGGGAAACGGGATTTGAACCCGCGACTTCGACCTTGGCAAGGTCGCACTCTACCACTGAGTTATTCCCGCTCTTGTATAATTTTTTCCCAAAAAACTCTTTTAGAAAAAAAGATTTGGACTTTTTACATGGAGGCACAATTCCTGTCAAGATTTTTTTATGGCTTTGACAAGAATTCAAAACAGATATGATTATATGATTTAGTGCTATCAAAGCGAGCTTTCATTAAAATCAATTATAGAGACGTTATTTATGTAGTGTTTGGTCTGATACTGTTTAATTTTTTGAATTTTGGAGACAATATCGGCAATTCTTCTGGCAGATTTTTCAATATTCGTAAGATATTTGAGAGTCTCTTCTGGAATATCATGTGTCATATTAATCAGTTCAATGGTTCCAAGAAGAGTCATAAGAGGCTGATTCAACTCATGGGCTGTTGCTCCTGACATTTCCAAAAGCACCTTGAGCCGCTCCTGGTTTATTTTAATTTCTTGATGTTCAACAAGGATTTTATTCGACTCCCGTAACTCCTCCTCAACCTTCTGTCTAAGTCTGACCTCTTCCATAGCCTGATTTCTTAGCATTCTGTATTCAGAGACTTTTCTTGACAGCTCAGTTGCATTTTCAACGACCATAAGGGCAAAAAACTTACCTGGTTCAGAAGCTGGCATAGATGAAATCACAGTCTTCTGGATCATGTAAGAGCCATC
>CAXNND010000036.1:0-9647 GCA_964203105.1 Desulfamplus sp. | reverse complement strand
TCAGAATGGAGAGGGGGACAACATGCTTATTTAAACTGCCAATAGTTGCAATTTCCATACAACAACCATATCTTCTCACAGGTTTTTATTATGAATTTTACTGATGTCTTTCATTTTAGGTGGTCTATCAGTGGTCTTATGACTCTGGTAGTGGTTTGCACGGGGTGGTACTATGTTGTAATCACACAGAGCACAAGTTTGGAGCGGTCCAACATTGCGAGCTATCAGGCAGCTCAAATGGAAATAGTCAAGAGTTGTGCCCGTTCGATAACCATCTACATTACCAATGAAATTGGGAGACGCGGCACAGGGGCAATACCGGCTATTGAACAGGAGGTACTCCATCTGTTTGTTCAGCCCGTTAATATTGGTACCTACGGTGATGCGTGGATTTACACTCCTGACTATGCAGTTTATGATAAAAGTGCTGATTTTCCAGAGGAATTTATTGGTAAAAGCATAGGAGATATATTTAAGATCCGTAGCCAGAAGGAGAGCCGCCTTAACCCTTTACTCTACGCCAGGCTGGTCGAAGGTGTAAGCAAGGGGCAACCGGGTGTAACTAAATACGTCTGGGATCCTGATAAGGCAGCAGAATTTGCCCCATGGTGGGAGGTTTTTACCCGCGACACAGGTTGGGAGATAGCCTCATGGACAACTGCTGTTGTTTTTCCACAGTCACCCCAGGAGCGGGTATGGATTGTTGGTATCTCATCAATGCTCACAGAGGTGATGAGGATAAATGGAGCCTATGCACAGATTAACAGTTCAATATTTATTATGATACTGGTGACCATTGTGAGCGGAGTATTTGTATTTATGCTCAGCAAAGGCACATTGGATTTGCACAAAAGCGAAGAGAAACACCGTATTCTTATCGAAGAGTCACCAGACCCGTTTTTTTCCTTCTCCATGGATGGGCATTATACTTTTGTCAATAAATCATTTGCAAGTGGACTTGGCAGGCAACCCTTTGAAATTATAGGCAAGACAATATGGGACGTGTTCTCTAAGGAAGAGGCTGACAAAAGATTTACTGCTTTGCAGGAGGTTTTCATAACCGGTGAACAAAAGGTGATCGAAGTTTTGGTACCTCTGCCACATGAAGATGCATATTATCTTACCACAATTACTCCGATTAAGGAGCGTGGTAACAGGGTAATTTCTGCTATCTGCTCATCCAAAAATATTACCAGCCGGAAACGTGCGGAAAAGCAGTTGCACCATCGTATTGCCTTTGAGCATCTGATTGCAGACAGATCATCTGCTTTTTTAGGCGTTAAAGAGTCCGAGCTTGATGGTTTACTTGATGAATCTCTCCGTTTTGTGGGTGAATTCATAGGTGCGGACAGGGTTTATCTCTTCCCGTACGGCGACTCAATGCGTATGGTAACCTCACCTCATGAGTGGTGTGTTGAAGGAGTATCGCCCCATAAAGAGGAGCTTCTTGCACTGTCGATAGCTCTTATAAACTGGGCTGGTGACTTTATGGTGTCAAACGCAATCTACATTCCAGACGTGAGTGCGTTGCCCCAATCGCTATCTTCTGAACGTATTACATTTGAGCACAAAAATATCAAATCCCTGCTTGTGCTCCCCATAGTCATTGAAAATGAACATATAGGATTTATCGGTTTTGACTCTGTCAACAGGCAACGTGAATGGACAACTGAGGATCAAAGCCTTCTGAAAGTATTTGCCTACAATATGGGATTGGCTATCAAACGGGTGGAGCAGACTCATAACCTGAGGCTGAAAAAAGATGAATGGGAAAAGACCTTTGACACAATACCAGATCCGATTTTCATTATCGAAAAAAACTACAAGATACGTCAAATTAACAAGACAGCATTAAACTTGCTGAATATCAGCCGTAAGGATGCACTTGGGAGCAAATGTTCTGCCGTTATTCACTGTACTGAATCTCCTCCGCCAGGGGATTGCCCACAGGCAATGACCCTGATAGATAAAATGGGGCATAGTGTTGAGAGGCAAGTTGCCCGATTTAATAATAGATACTATTTTGTCACTATAAATCCTGTACTGGATTCTGACGGTAAATATCAAGCCAGTGTATGTATCTACCATGATATTACCAGTCATAAGGAGACAGAAACAGAACTGATAAAACTTAACAGACATCTTGAGAAGGCTACTGCACTGGCAAATGAGATGGCTGAGAAGGCAAATGCTGCAAGTATTGCCAAGAGCCGGTTTCTTGCCAATATGAGCCACGAAATCAGAACCCCCATGAATGCAATATTGGGCTTTGCACAGGTTTTAGAGAGAGATATCTCCCTTAACCCAACCCAGGCTGAACATGTAAGGACTATTATTCGTAGTGGTTCTTATCTGCTTGATATTATCAACGATATCCTTGATATGTCAAAAATTGAAGCAGGAAAATCAGCCGTGAAGATTGACTCTTTTTCTCTTCATGATTTTATAGAGGATATTGAGATTCTGTTTCGTTCCCGTGCTGAAGCTAAAGGTTTACAACTAAAGGTTGATTACGACATAAATATGCCAAGTTACGTGGCATCAGATGAGGGAAAGCTGAGGCAGATACTGGTTAATCTGCTTGGTAATGCAATTAAGTTTACCCAAACAGGTGAGGTTGTGGTCAGGGTTCATATTGAAGAAGATGCAGGAGCAAATGATCAGTCCAGAGAAGATGGGTTAATATATACACAAGATTTTGTAAAACAACACCTTCTTGTCATTGAGGTTGAGGATTCAGGAATTGGAATCCCTGATAATGAAATAGAGTCACTTTTTGTTCCATTTCATCAGGCAGAGGCAGGTAGAAACTCGGGAGGCACAGGATTGGGGCTTGCTATCAGCAACAGTCTTGCTCAGATAATTGGTGGCAATATTAAGGTTACAAGCCAGATTGGTAAGGGTAGCTGTTTCACATTCAATGTTCTGGTAAGTCTATCTGATGAGAGTACAATTATTAAAAAGAGTGAACTTAAAAATGTCGTTGCCCTTCAGGAGAGTCCAGAAAAGTTCAGGATTTTAATTGCGGATGACAATTCCGAGAACCGCTCATTTTTGTTTGCACTGCTTGCACCCGTAGGTTTTGAGATCAGGGAGGCTGTCAATGGTATTGAGGCAGTCGAGATTTTTCAGAGTTGGTCTCCACATGCAATTTTGATGGATATTCAGATGCCTCTTATGGATGGATATGATGCCATTCTCCGGATCAAATCAACTGATGCAGAGATACAACCACTTATTATTGCCATCACAGCCAGCGTATTTGAAGATGACAGAAAAAAGGTGATGGACGCTGGAGCCGATATTTACCTGTCCAAGCCGTTTAAGTCAGCAGAACTCTTTAACGCACTGCTCAAAATTGATGGTCTAAAATATACTTTTGATGATGATAGAGGTTATTCCATAAATTCATCTCAAGCTATATCTCCGGCTGATATATACAATGTTTTATCATCACTGCCAGATTCAACAGTTGCTTCAATGCGTCAGGCAGTTGATGTGTGCGATATGTTATTGTTAACCAAAATGATCCAGGAGGTTGAAAGGGTTAATCTGAATGTTGCCAATGAGCTGAGATTGCTGGCAGATCAGTACAACTATGAAAAACTTAACGAATATCTGAAAAAAGGAGATGAGCGGCATGGATAAAACAGAGGGAAAGGCGATCATAATGGTGGTAGATGATACCCCTGCAAATCTTAAACTTTTAAACAATATGCTTGCTGCAGAGGGGTATCGGGTATTGACTTGCCCGAGAGGCTCTCTTGCATTGACTGTAGCTGCAAAGACTCCTCCAGATCTTGTTCTGCTTGATATAAAGATGCCTCTGATGGATGGCTTTGAAGTGTGCAAACGCTTTAAGTCAGACCCTGAACTTGTTGATATTCCAGTTATTTTTATCAGTGCTCTGGACGATACATCAGACAAGATAAACGCATTTGCAGCAGGTGGCGTGGATTACATAACCAAGCCATTCCAGTTTGAGGAGGTTCATGCACGGGTAAAAGCCCATCTGGAAATAAGCAGACAAAAGGCTGCATTGCACCAGTCATATTTGGAGATAAACAGACAAAAAAATGAGCTGGAGCTGTCATACCGTAAACTTGGCGAGCTTGAGAAACTTCGTGACAGCTTGGTTCATATGATAGCCCATGATATGCGTTCTCCTCTGATGTCAACTCTTGGATATATAGAACTTGCCCAGATGGACCTGTCCGGGGAAATGGCGCACAACTATATTGATTTGGCTTTACAATCGACCACAAAGATCAGTGCCATGATATCCAATCTGCTTGATGTGAGCAAGATGGAGGAGGGGCAGATGAAGTTGGACTATTCCAGTTTTGACATTATATCCCTTGCAAAAGATACTCTCAAGATGGTCGAGCCTATGAGGCAAAACAGAAGCATTACGTTTATATCTAAAGAGTCGGTCTGTGCAGTCTCGGCAGATTCAAATCTGGTTCAGCGTGTTCTGCAAAATATAATAAGCAATGCTATCAAGTTCACCCATAAAGAGAGGGGCGTTATTACTCTCAGCCTTGAAAACGGGGTTGATGGAAATTTAAAGGTGCTGGTTTCAGATAATGGAGCCGGGATTCCTTTGGAATATCATGGCAGGGTGTTTGACAAGTTTTTTCAGGTTGAGGGTGGTAAAAAAGTCGCGGTTCAGTCGTCCGGCCTTGGCATGGCATTTTGCAAGTTGGCAGTTGAGGCTCATGGCGGCACTATCGGGCTGGAGAGCGAAGTGGACAAAGGGACTACATTCTGGTTTAAACTTCCACTAACACCTCTATCTACCACAACATATTAAATACAAAGAAGAATCATTACTGATGGAAATTATAGACATTGGCTCGACCAGATGGCAGAGCCAGTTAGACAACAGTATTTCAACATTTCCCCAGCTTGCTGATCATTTCAGGCGAGTCTCTCAAATTAAGAGATTGCCCCAAAACACTGTCAATGTTGATTCTAATGACTTTGAAGGTGTGGTTCAAAAGCAGACTCTGGAAAAGATAATAAAAAAATATCCAATGCGTATCACGCCATATTATTTGGGTCTGGTCAAATATATAGGGGATCCGATCTGGAAGCAGGCAATACCTGATCTGTATGAACTTTCAGATCATATCAATGTTGACGACCCCTTACATGAAGAGCCTCAATCTCCTACCCCTTCAATCATCCACAGATACCCGGGCAGGGTTATTTTTCTTGTATCAAATCAGTGTGCCATGTATTGCCGTCACTGTATGCGTAAAAGAAAGGTCGGCTTGCAGACTCATGGGCAAATTTCACATCAACTACATAACACTCATGGTAGAAGCTATTCTGATGCAATATCGGCAGATTTTATTGAACAGGGGTTAACCTATATCAGAAACAACCGACATATACATGATGTGATCCTGTCAGGGGGCGATCCACTTCTCTTGACCACAGAAAAACTTGACAAGCTCCTGTTTGCAATCAGACAGATTGATCATGTAGAGACTATCAGGATTCACACCAGAGTTATCTGCACCCTGCCGTTCAGGATCACCGATAATCTTGCCTTGGTGCTCGAAAAATACCATCCGCTTTACGTTAATACCCACTTCAACCACCCTGATGAGCTAACTGATGAGGCAGCCTTTGCCTGCTCCACGCTTGCTCGGGCAGGTGTCCCATTGGGTTGTCAGACTGTGCTGTTAAAAGGTGTTAACGACACTCCTGAAGTTATGACAGAACTTATGAGAAAACTTGTCAGGATCAGAGTCAAGCCCTACTATCTCCACCATCCTGACGCTGTTGCCGGCACTGCCCATTTCAGACCATCTCTTGATACTGGTCTCAATATTATGAAGGCAATGAGGGGCAATCTTCCAGGCATCGCCATTCCTCAATATGTGATTGATCTTCCAGGCGGATACGGAAAGGTGCCTGTATTGCCAGACTATATAAAACACAGAGATGAAAAGATGGCAGTTGTAGAGAACTATCAGGGTAAAACCTGCGAATACAGATTTTAAAAAATAGATTTCAAAACCACAAATTGTAAAATCATAAATTGCAACTTTACAGACTCTAAAAGACCACCAATATGACAGAGCAGATAACAAAAAACTTTTTACAGTCACTCCTGAAATCAATTGATCAGATCAACCATCTGTCGTTATTTGGTTCAGGAGAGACAGAGGCTAAATTGGCTACACAAGATTGGAACTCTGATACCAGCAGATTGGTGGAATTGGAGTGGCTCTTTTATCCAGGTATGTTATTTGGAAGCCTTCTAAAGTGGTGGGGAGACTGGAGAGAAAGATACACCAGACATGAAGGTGTTGATATCGCCTTTTACAGAAGCGTTATAGCCCAATTACAGAACAACTCAAACTTTAGTAGTGGTATCTGCAATTATCGTAATACTGGCTCTCTTAGTGATATGGACAGTAATTTTAATACTGGCTCTTGCAGGGATATGGGCGAGAATTTTGATAGTGGCTCTTGCAGGGATACCCAATCTTTTAATCCGAATATCATTATTCCGGCAGTGGCTGATGGCACAATATTGAATATCTGCGATGATTTTCTGGGAAAATCGGTCGTTATTGACCATCCATCTTTTAACAGCACCCATTTACAAAGCAAGATCGAAAATTCAACTGTTGCGGTGATATATTCACATCTTTGCGTGGAGATTCAATCTATTGATAACCATTTAAAAAACAGGTTGGCAAAGAACCATTTAAACGTTGGGGCAAATGTTGAAAAAGGGCAGATAATTGGCACAGTTGCAGATACATCCATGAGAAAATCCGGAATTG
This sequence comes from Desulfamplus sp., assembly GCA_964203105.1. Lineage (GTDB taxonomy): Bacteria > Desulfobacterota > Desulfobacteria > Desulfobacterales > Desulfobacteraceae > Desulfamplus. Next base: position 2,841 of record CAXNND010000036.1, on the reverse strand, counting down.
TGCCACATCTTCACATATCAGTTGCACAGATATCAGCAGAAATTCCTTGTTGTGAGCTTAACTGGAATCTCTTTGGCAATCCAGCCTGTGAAAGTGTAAAATTTTTTGACCCCATGCGAATTTGAACATATTCCGCTTCAGAACAAAAATATTCGCCTGAAAAAACTAAGGATTGAAAAAAATATATTATTGAACTATTATCAAGTAACATTTTTAGTTGAAGTCATTGATTTGACATTGAATCACTATAAAAATATGATTGGAGACCATGATGAGAAAAATCAAATTTACATTAGGATTACTTGTTATTATTTTAGTTTCACTTGTGATTTACCAAAACAGAGCATATTTTTTTGCAAAACAGGCACTCACTTTCATTCTTGTTCCAGAAAAATTTCAATGGACACTGCCTGCTGTTGAGAATGTAGCCTACTTTGGTATATGTCTGGCAATAGGCATTTTAATCGTCGGTTATCTCGGGCTTGTTTCAAAATTAAGAACAATGAAAACTATTAAACAGCACAACAAAACTATTCTCTCCCAGACTGATACTATTGAATCTTTAAAAGCTGAGCTTGAGAACTTTAAACATGACCAGTCTATTGAACAAAGTTCTACAGGCAGTGCAACACTTATCCCCCCAAATAGTGATCTATTTGCGGGCGAAGCTGTGGAGGCAAAAACAGATGCTCCTTAAGTTAATCTCCTGTCCTCCAAATAAGCCATAGCCTTTTAAATTAGCCTCATTATCACTACTATTTATTCCTATAATAGGGATGAAAAGTTTGTAAAATCATTTTCCCAATTTATACTTTTGCTGGCAATATTGGTTCGATCTTTATTGCTATGAAAGATGACTATTCAAAAAACGATGACCATTCAAAACACTACCCCTATGATGGAGCAGTATTTTTCCATTAAAGACAGGTATCCAGATTCAATCTTGTTCTACAGAATGGGTGATTTCTATGAGATGTTTCATGGAGATGCGGTAAAGGCATCTGCCATTTTGGAAATTGCCCTGACCTCCAGAAACAAACAGCAGGATGATGCCATTCCCATGTGTGGCGTGCCTCATCGGGCTGCTGACACCTACATTTCAAAACTGATTGAAAATGGATGCAAGGTGGCGGTCTGTGAACAGATTGAAGATGCAGCAGATGCAAAGGGGCTTGTTCGTCGTGATGTCGTGAGGGTCATAACTCCAGGGATGATTTTAAATGAAAATTTGCTTGACAGATGTTCCAACAACTACCTGCTTGCAATATCTGTTGTTGATGGTGATGCTGGCATGGCGTGGCTTGACATATCAACCGGTATTTTCAAGACAACCCAGAGCAGAACCATCAATGGTAAAATTCCTGATATGCTGATGGATGAGGCTCTTCGTGTCGATCCAAGTGAAATCCTTCTGCCTGCCCATTTCAAGACTGACCCCTCCTGCAACTATATCCGTAGATGTTTTGCACACAAAAGCATCACATATCTTGATCGACTCAGTTTTAAAATGGCTGATGCAAAACAGCGACTCATGGACAAATTTTCAACTCGAAGTCTCAAAGGGTTTGGCTGCGAAGATCTGACCGCCGGTGTATCTGCCGCAGGAGCTGTTATCTCATACGTTCAGGAGACGCAGCTTCAGGCTACCGCACATATCACAACCATACAGTTCTATTCCCTGAACAGCTTTCTTGTGGTTGATGATCGATCCTGCAGAAATCTTGAGCTTCTCAAAAATATTGAAACAGGTGATAAAAGAGGCTCTCTGCTGAGTGTAATTGATAAAACTGTGACAGCTATGGGTGCACGACTTCTCAAAAACTGGCTTTGTTATCCACTAAAAGATAAAAACGGGATTGAGGCAAGACTTGATGCGGTTGAGGATCTGTTAAGACAGAAACAGATCAGGACAAATCTGCGAACAAACCTTAAATCAATATATGATCTTGAACGACTTGGAAGTAAAATATCAATGGGGCAGGGAAGTGCAAGGGATCTGATTTTTCTTAAAAACTCTCTTTTGAAGCTGCCTGAAATTCTCAATGAGCTAAATATCTTCGCCTCACATCTGCTAAGTTTTAATTCAGAGAATATTCTTAATATAGAAATGGATAGCACTGTTTCAGAGCTTATGGATATTGCAAATCTGATTGAAACAGCTATTCGTGAAGACTGCCCCATGGTTCTCAATGAAGGTCAGATGATAAAGGCAGGTTTTGACAGCCAGCTTGATGAGTTGATTGAACTTTCAGAAAATGGTAAGGCGTGGATAGTAAAAGAGGGGTTAAAGGAGAAAGAGAAAACCGGTTTAAGCTCCCTTAAGATAAAGTTCAACAAGGTTTTTGGCTATTTCATAGAGGTCTCAAAAGGACAGGCTGGCTCAGTTCCTGATAACTACATCAGAAAACAGACCCTTGTAAATGCTGAAAGGTTTATCACCGAAGAACTCAAAGATGTTGAGTCAAAGGTTCTTAATGCCGAGGAAAAAAGGGCTGCACTTGAGTATGAGATATTTTCTCGGATCAGAGCTAATATTGTCTCAAAGACCTCATCAATACTGAAAATTGCCCGTTTTTTAGCAGGCGTGGATGTGCTGCTCTGTTTTGCTGAAAATGCTGATTTGCACAACTACACTCGACCGGCAATTAACGACAGGAAGATTATATCGATCATTGACGGACGCCATCCTGTGGTTGAACAGATGATCGCCGGTGAACGTTATGTGCCAAACAGCGTTACTTTGAATAATGAGACAAACCAGCTTCTTATAATCACAGGTCCAAATATGGCTGGTAAATCAACCGTACTGCGTCAGGTTGCAATTCAGGTGCTTATGGCTCA
>CAXNND010000035.1:0-9689 GCA_964203105.1 Desulfamplus sp. | reverse complement strand
TCTTTTAATATTGCAATTTGGTTTCTATCTAAATCTTTTATTAAATCCTTTGTCTTTTTGATTATAATCTCTTTTGTGTTTCTATATGGTGGTATCTGGTTTCGCTTTTCGTTAATTTTTATCTGATTTGCAGGCAATACAGCTTGATTAGGCGGTAACGTATATACAGAAAAGAATCCGGTAGAATGACCTGTCAATCTGTTTGTAGCAACCATTCTTATCCATGAATCGACATCATCTTCAGTGTTGCTTTTATTTTTTTCTTCAAGATACTCTTTTATAAATATAATTTCTCTTAATGTTTCTTTATGGTAAAATATTGATAAATCAATATCATTCTCGCAATTTGCAACGTGGTTTATAATCGGTATATCATTTAGCCGTTTACAGATTGATTCCAAGTCTGGAACAAATAGTCTTGGTCTGCATAAAATTTTACTTAATGGCTGTTGTTTGTTGCTCTTGAAACAACTCTTCATTTTTGACAAAACTAAACTCTTTTAAATGAATTTTAATATCAAATTGATCCTTCTGTATTGACATTTCATAACGCCTTCCATGGTTAAATTCATTTTTTAGTTTCTGATTACTCAATATTGGCTATAATGTTTATCTTATAATCTATGGCATCCTTTTTCGGGGCTATATGAAGGATGCCTAATCTATAAGCTATTAATTTATATTTCTTACATAAAACAGACAAAAACACAACTGTTAAAACAGGAGATTTACAAGATGGATAGTAATCAGACAAATACTAATCAAGCCGAAAATAATACTACAAAACAAAAAAAACATAAGACAAAATACCTTAAAGATTATAGCCCGCCATCATATTGGATTGACAAGATTGATCTCCAATTTGATTTGGAAGAGGAAGAAACGCTTGTAACTTCAACCATGAAAATCAGACGTAATGATTACTATGCAAATAAAGATAATCCATCTACTCCAGAGGAAATGCCTTTTATATTGGACTGCAAAGAGGTTGATATTCTCTCTGTTGTTGCCAATGATATGGTACTGTGTGCCGGTGAATATGAGACTGGAAAGGATATTGATACAGGCAAGGATTTTTTTAAATTACCGAGAGTCCCTGAAAAGTTCACACTTGAGATAAAAAATCGGCTTAAACCACACGAAAACACGGCATTGGAAGGTTTATACAAATCTGGTGGCAAGGGTGAGTATAAAACAGGCGGAACATTTTGCACCCAGTGTGAGGCTGAAGGGTTCAGACGTATCACCTGCTTTCCTGATCGTCCTGATGTTATGACCTATTTTTCATGCACTATTACTGCTGATAAGGCAAAGTATCCTGTTCTGCTTTCAAATGGAAATCTTATAGAAAAAGGAGATATGCCACAAAAAAGCAATTTGAATGACAATATTAAGCCAGATAGTGGTCAATCTAATTCTGGTGATATGAATGCTAATACAAGACACTTTGCAAAGTGGGACGATCCATTTAAAAAACCGTGTTATCTGTTTGCCCTTGTTGCAGGCGACCTTGCCCTTATTGAAGACCATTTTATCACATGTTCAGGACGTAAAATCACCCTCCATATCTATGTGGAGCATGAAAATAGAGATAAATGCGACCATGCAATGCAGTCTTTAAAAAAGGCAATGAAATGGGATGAAGAGCGTTTTGGAAGAGAGTATGATCTTGACCTTTACCAGATTGTTGCAGTCAACGATTTTAACATGGGTGCAATGGAGAATAAGGGGTTGAATGTTTTCAACTCAAGATTTGTTCTGGCAGACACTAAAACAGCAACTGATATCGACTTTATGAACATTGAGAGGGTGATTGCCCATGAGTATTTCCACAACTGGACTGGCAACCGTATTACCCTGAAAAACTGGTTTCAACTTAGCCTTAAAGAGGGGCTTACCGTATTCAGGGATCAAGAGTTCTCGTCTGATTTAAACTCAAGGGCTGTTCAGAGAATTGCAGATGTGAAAAAACTCAGAACATATCAATTTGCAGAAGATTCAGGTACAATGGCACATCCTGTAAGACCTGAATCCTATATTGAGATGAATAATTTCTATACCATGACAGTCTATGAAAAAGGTTCAGAAGTTATTAGGATGATCTTTGAGATTCTCGGCAAAGATATGTTTAGAAAAGGGATGGATCTCTATTTTGAGAGATTTGACGGGCAAGCTGTAACTACTGAAGATTTTGTCCAGACAATGCAAGATGCGGCTAACATGGAATACTCTATAAAATATAATGATGACTCCAAAATTGATCTTTCACAGTTTAAGTTATGGTATTCTCAATCAGGAACTCCGCATATCACTGTAAGGCGTGAGTATCATAAGTGCAACTCGGACAAAGAGGCTAAAGCAGACGGAGATAAATCACCTTGTAACCTTTTACTCCATCTGACTCAGCATACAGAGCCTGACAGGAATCAATCTATAAAACTTCCAATGCACATCCCTGTTAAATTGGGGCTTGTCAAACCTGACGGTAGCGAAATAGAAAACAGCCCACAAATTCTGACTCTTAAAGAGGCTAACCAGACCTTTATATTTAAAAATGTCCCCAAAGGCACCCTGCCTTCTCTGTTTCGTGGTTTTTCAGCACCGGTAAAAATTAGGACAGACTTCTCACCAGAGGAGCTTGCATTTATAATGGCTTACGACACTGATGAGTTCAACCGCTGGGATGCTGCCCAGCAGTTATATTTCATGGAGATTGATGCCATGATAAATATAATGGAACAAGGCAGAACTCCTGCTCTATCTTTGCATCTTGTCAAGGCATTTAAAAAGGCTCTTGCAGATTCCATGTTACACAACCAAAGTTCTACTACTAAATTGATTGACCGTGCATTAACTGCAAAGGCGATAACACTGCCGGACGAGAGTGAAATCGGACAACAATACGATCCAATTGATGTTGATGCCATACACTCTGCACGCTCTTTTTTGGAAAAATCACTTGCAAAGGCTTGTGAGGCTGAACTTAGAGAGATTATCGCCATCTGTTCCAAACCAGACCCAAATGATCTATCTCATGCGGCAATCTCTGATCGAAGCCTTAAAAACAGTGCCCTTAACTATATTGGTGCTCTTTCAACTGATGAATCACACAAACTGGTAATTGATCATTACAATAATGCACAGAATATGACTGACGAGATTTCAGCTCTCACAGTTCTTTGCAGTGAAGGTGCATGGCACTTCAATACTCCCGATACCTGTGAATCTGATCTAAACATGCGTCAGAAAAATGATATGGAAGATGCTCTCGCACGCTTCTATAAAAAATGGAAAGGATATCCGCTTGTAATGGATAAGTGGTTTTCAGTTCAGGCGGGTTCAACAAGATCTGACACCTTGACCCGAATAAAAGAGCTTGTCAAATATCCAGAGTTTTCATGGAAAAACCCAAACAGGGTAAGATCTGTCCTGTCTGTGCTGGGCAGCTCAAACCCTGTGATCTTTCATAAGATAGATGGCGAAGGGTACAACTTCTTTGCAGAAAGGGTAATTGAACTGGACAGAATAAACTCCCAGATTGCAGCAAGGATGGTCTCTGTGTTTAGCAGGTGGAGAAAACATGATCCGCATCGTCAAAATATGATGAGAGAGAGGCTGGAACAGATTGTTGCGGTGCAAAATCTATCCCGTGATGTTTACGAGATTGTCTCAAGGGCACTGGAGTAATAATATATTCAGGGGGAAAGTGCACAGATGCTTTGTCAGCTTACTTCCCTCTGACTACACAGGCAGTTCAATGATGAACTTTGCCCCGAACGGTTCATTATCCTGAACCCTTATCATCCCCTTATGATCGGTAATGATTGAATTGACAATGGCAAGCCCAAGCCCCATACCAGATTTCTTGGTTGAAAAATATGGTTCAAACAGCCTTGTCTTTTCATGATCTGAAATTCCCTTGCCATTGTCAGCCATCTCGATTCTTACAAATTTCAGGATATGATCATAGGAAATATCAATTGTAATCGCCCCCTTTTTATTTAGTGCAGCAACAGCATTATCAAAAAGATTGATAAATGCCTGTTTCATCTGCTGGCGATCAAGTTGCAGTTCCGGCAGATCAGGTGGATATGAAAAATTTATATCCACCTTTTCAAGCCCCTCCCTGTAAAGGGCTATAGTCTCCTGAATAATAGTTTCAATTCTTGCCGGCATCCTATGGGTATCAGGAAATTTTGCAAAGGTTGAAAATTCGTTTACCAGATTTCTGATAAGATCAACGTGTTCAACAATTGTATCTATACATTGATCAAATACATCCTCCTGAATAGTTTTTGAGTATTTCCTTTTCAGCCTCTGGGCAGAGAGTTTTATGGGTGTTAAAGGGTTTTTAACCTCATGGGCAATTCGTCGTGCAACTTCACGCCATGCAACCATGCGTTGTGCCTTTTCAAGTTCAGTGACATCATCAAACACCATTACAGTTCCCATGCTCTCTGCCATATTGCTTGTCATATCTGCCCTCTCACCGGTTATCACACTTCTCATGATGTTACCTGTTGTCAGCCTTTCACCGCCATCTGTCCGCATTTCATGGCTGTTATGTTGCTTTTTATCCATACTTTCAGCCCTCAGTGCTGTAAAATGTGCGAGAAAGTATCTGGGTGATCCATTGATTGGAAGGGTCAGGGGGAGCTGGACATTATTTAATGAAGATGGCATATCCCGATATATCTTTTCAGCCAATTGAAGCAGTTCACCTTTAAGATTTTCACTGTAGTGTCTGTATAAAATATCAGGTCCTGTGATATTTAGCATATTTTCCGCTGCCTTGTTGATAGTGGTAATAATTCCGGCACTGTCAACCGAGATTACACCGGCAGAGATATTTCGCAGGACAATCTCCATATATTGCCTGCTCTTCTCGATCTCTTCATTTTGCTGTTCCACCATCTTTTTTGAGGCTGCAAGTTTCTCCCGTCCGCTGGCAAGTTCTCTTGTCATGGAGTTGAATGAGTCAACAAGAGTTCCCATCTCATCATCTCCCTCAAAGTCTATGGTATAGCTTAAATCCCCCTGAGCAACTCGCTGTGTTCCTTCGGCAAACTTCATGATTGGAATGGTAATGGACTTTGCAAGATAAAATCCGAACCAGACAGCACAAAAAACAACCAAAAGAGCAACTATTGAGAGTGCAATATAATTGGATATCTGAACCGGCTTTTTAATCATGGTAAGTTGCTGGTATTCATCAACCCCCTTGGATATAGAGGCAAGGTTGGATGAAAGTTCGGGAGATATCAGAACAGAGGCAACAAGAAATGCATGGGCATCCTGAGCACTTGAACCGGTGGGAATCGTGACAATGGTTTTCATTATCTCTCCTGTCGATATCTGTTCTGAAAATGTTCTTGTGCCTGTTACTGGATCAACCTCTACCAGATCGTCAGTGGTCATAAGGGCAGAATACTGTTTCCCAAGATTTGAAGAGAAAGAAAAAACCATACGCTTGCCATCTTTTTTATATATCTCAAGGGCATCAAGGGCAAAAGTTTTACGGAGCACATCACCATACAGATGCAATTTTTCCTCTGTGTCAAAGGAGTTAGAGTTAATATCTACTTTTTTCCCATCTGTCTGCTTCAATATGTGCTCCAAATCTATGTGCTCTACAGCCTGTCTTGCAAAGTATAAATTTTTATCTTCTAAGTGGCTGTAAAGGAGTCTTCCAACCGATAGGGCGTTTTGAAGTGCATTCTCTACAGGTGCATTGAACCAAAATGCAAGGCTTGTGGAGATAAAATGGATTGAAAAAAAGAATAAAACGCTTGTAGGGACAAGTGAAAGTGTAATAAATGCTGCGACTAATTTTGTCTTGAATTTTGTACCAATGATTTTGCTCTTTTTCTCATAGTAAAGCTTGGCTAAATTTCGGAACACCAGGATAATCAAGGCAAGAAGCAGAAGAAGGTTGGTGTTGATAAGAATAAATATCAATACAGCATTGGAGACAGGAATAGCATCACCAAGACCTGTGATTTTGATCTCAATAAAGGTAAGAATGGCAACGGTGAGCAGAAGCACAACGATAAGTACAAGCTCTTTTCTTCGTCTGCTCTTTTCCAATGCCGGATTGTTGATAGTGATTGTATCGTAGATTGTATTCAATGAGATTACCGTCAATAAATCATATTAATTGTGTACCAGTCGGTCTCGAAGTCCCAGTATGAGATAAAGAAGAAAACATAGTGTAGATAGAGCGGAAGGGTGGCTTTGTTCATCTCCGCCTTGATTCTGACCTCGTATTGCTCCCCTTTTTCAAGCTGGTGAAGCGGAATTACTTTGAGATTATAGATAGTCGAAGCCATCTCTTTTGCCTGCTCAAAAGATGTAGTGGTAAATGGTTTGTCTGTGTTCCAGGGTCTTGAGACTGTGAAATCCTGCTTCAGGCTGTTATATTTCAATGTGGCTGAAACATTGACATCTGCAATTTTTTCATCAAACCACCCATCTCTTTTACGGTAAACAGATACAAAAAATGAAAATGAGGCGGGAACCCCTTTAATTACTGCCTCGCTCATCTTGTCAGTAAATGCACCGGTTACAGTAAAATACGCTATCAAATCATCTCGTGTGTTTGTAATAACAATATTTTCAAGACTGCATCGTCTTCTGGCTATTGCAGATGTTGGAATAATTGACTGAGCCAGCAAAATGAGGAGGATAAGCAGATTAAGAAGAGCCGATATTGAAATAGCTTTTGTATCTCTCATTGAATTTAACAATTTATCCTTTATATTGAGTAAAAAATTATCTTTTTTACTCCTGATTAATGAGAACCGGTCTGGTTTCCCAGGACTCTTTACTTGCCAGAAATGTTTTGATGAACCTGTGGTTAAGGTCATGTCCAGATTTGTGTGTCTTTATGTGTCCCAAAATAGGCATACCCAGAAGGGCAAAGTCGCCAAGGCAGTCAAGCAGCTTGTGTCTTACAAATTCATCAGGATAACGCAGACCACTCTCATTCAGAATTTTGTCATTATCAATTACTATTGCATTATCAAGATTACCACCCCTTCCGAGATTAAACATTTTAAGATAATGTAAATCCTGAACAAATCCAAATGTTCTGGCGTGGCATATCTCTTTTGTAAAGTTTTCAGGTGAAAGATCGAATGATAACTCCTGACTGCCAACCACTGGATTTGCAAATTGTATGGAGCAGGAGATTTTAAAGTGTGAGCTGGAGATTAACGGGCTGGGAGATACTGTGACATACTTATCATTATCCTCAATGGTTATCGGTCGGGTTACCACAAAAAACCATCTCGGCATCTTCTGCTCTCTGATACCAGCCTCATTTATAATCTGTGCAAATTCTCGTGCACTTCCATCCATTATCGGCATCTCATAACCATCAATTTCCACCAAGGCATTATCAATGGCAAGACCTGTAAATGCAGCCATAAGGTGCTCAATTGTGGAGACAATCACACCGTTGCTGCCTATAACAGTTGCAAGACTTGTATCGACTACCATGCTGAAAAGTGCGGGAATATCAGATGTACCAGGCAGGTCAGTGCGTCTGAACCTTATACCATGATTTTCCGGTGCAGGTTTTATCGTAATGCTGTTATTGCGTCCAGAATGAACCCCGATGCCAGAACATGAGACAGAATGTTCAAGAGTCTGCTGCAGATAATATTTTTCCATCCATATTGCTCCATATTTTTAATAAGGCATGTTTTTGTATGAGTTTTTTTAATCTATATCGAATTATATTAATGAAATCAAAATAATTGAGAATTTTCTTTACTTCCATTATAGTTTGACAAATCAATATTTATAGATTTGAGTGTAGCCATTTTCCATGTTTTTATGATGGAAGCCGAGCCGCATGATGATTAAATAAGGAGGTATTATTTTGCTTGCAAGGATTAATTGCAGTGCAGTTGCCGGAATCGCTGGCTATGTTGTAGAGGTTGAGGTGGATGTTTCGCTTGGGCTTCCTGTGTTCAATATCGTGGGGCTTCCTGAGACTGCTGTAAGGGAGAGTCGTGAGCGGGTCAAAACTGCAATCAAAAACTCCGGCTATGCTTTTCCAATGGATAGAATTACGGTTAACCTTGCACCTGCTGATGTTAAAAAAGAGGGAACCTGTTTTGATCTTCCGGTTGCAATGGCTATTCTTTCAGCATCTGGAGTTGTACCTCGGGATCGTTTTGACGGCTACTTTATGATGGGAGAGCTTTCACTTGACGGCAGAATAAAGCCTGTAAACGGGGTTCTGCCGGCAGTTCTCTGTGCCCACAAACATGGTGCTCGCGGCTTTATTGTCCCTGTGGAAAATCGTGGAGAGGCTTCAATGGTCAAGGATATTGAGGTGCTCCCAGTTGAATCACTCGGACAGGCTGTCGATTTTTTTACAGGAATGAGAAGAATCGAGCCGTTTTCAGGCAACCTTGATGAGCTGCTCGGACAGGATACTTTTGGACTATCTGACCTTGATTACTGTGATGTTGCGGGTCAGAATCATGCCAAAAGGGCATTGGAGATTGCTGCTGCAGGTGGGCACAATCTGTGCATGTCAGGACCACCTGGCTCGGGCAAGACAATGCTCGCCAAGAGGCTTGCCTCCATTTTGCCACCCCTCTCTTTTGAAGAGTCCCTTGAAACCACACAAGTCTATTCAGTTGCAGGTCTGTTAAAAGAGCAGATGCCGTTAGTGACCCAAAGACCGTTCCGTGCTCCGCATCACACCATATCATCACCAGGTCTTGTTGGTGGTGGAGCAAGACCGGAACCAGGAGAGGTGAGCCTTGCACATAACGGACTCCTCTTTTTAGATGAGCTTCCTGAGTTCAGGCGAAATGTGCTTGAGGTGCTCCGTCAGCCTATGGAAGATGGTGTGGTGAGAATATCCAGAGCCGGTGCAAAGCTAACCTATCCATCAGTTTTCATGCTTGTGGCTGCAATGAACCCTTGTCCGTGCGGTTACTATGGGGACAGCGTCAAAGAGTGCACATGCACAGCATCACAGATTCAGCGTTACAGGGGCAGGATATCAGGACCTCTTATCGACAGAATTGATATCCACATTGAAGTTCCGGCTGTTTCATTTGTGGAGCTGACCGGCAATACAAAGCCTGAATCATCAAAAGAGATAAGAAAAAGGGTTGAGGCTGCAAGGCATTTGCAGATTGAGCGGTTTACAGGCTCTTCTGTGTTCTGCAACGCTGGAATGCGTCCCCGCGACATCCGAAAATTCTGCACACTTGAGCCGGCAGCAGGCTCTATCCTTGAAATGGCTGTTGATAATCTTGGACTGTCTGCCCGTGCATACAGCAGGATTTTGAAAACTGCAAGAACCATTGCAGATATTGACAATCAGAAAGATATTCTTCGACAGCATGTTGCAGAGGCTGTTCAATACAGAAATGAGCAGTAAATACCCTAAAATGGAAATTCCTTCAAAGTTCAATTGTGACTGATACAAACAAGGAGGTACTCAAACATAGATGAAAGATAGATATTTTATAAAACATATTGATGTTAATGAACCTGTAGGGAAAATTTTTGGCTGGCACGAAATGCCCGGAGCCTTTGAGAGGCTCACTCCTCCATGGATGAGACTTAAAAACATACATAAAACAGGAGAGGGGATCAAAACCGGTGTAAAGGTCAACATGGATATCTGTTTTGCAGCTATTCCTGTTCCAATCAGGGCT
>CAXNND010000034.1:0-9761 GCA_964203105.1 Desulfamplus sp. | reverse complement strand
CAAAGGTGGTTGGGCAGGTTCGTCAATGCACATCAAAACATGTTATGGTCAAACTATCCCCTAACGTGACTGATATTGTCGAGATTGCAAAAGCTGTTGAGGGTGCAGGAGCTGATTCTGTCTCTCTTATAAATACTCTGACTGGTCTTGCCATTGACATAGAGACATTTAAGCCGCTGCTTGCAAACGTTACAGGTGGACTGTCGGGACCTTCAATAAAACCGGTTGCCTTAAGGATGGTTTGGCAGGTGGCACATAATGTAAAAATTCCGGTTATAGGGGTTGGAGGAATCGCCACAGCCACAGATGCCCTGGAGTTTATCGTTGCAGGTGCAACTGCTGTTCAGGTCGGGACTGCGGTTCTGGTTGATCCTGACTGTCTTGAAAAAATAATAAAAGGTATGGGCGCATTTTTAAAAAGAAAAGGTTTTACCTCTCTTGATCAGATTAGAGGTGTTATATGAAAAGGATTTCAGTGGGAAAAGCGTCAAAGCAGCAGGTTAAAAAGGGTAAAAATACTTCTGCTGGAAAAAGAGAGTCTGCCAAAAACAGCTTTGATAAAAGTGAAGCTGTTTTTGAAGAGGATATATTTGACGATGATTTTGACTTTACCAATAATACTAATGACTCTCGAATCCATAAGCCCGTTAATAAAAAAGCTCCAATTGATGCTCCACCTTTATTTGATTATGATGAAATTGATGATGCACTTGAAGAGGAAGATGAAATTGAAGAAGATGATCAAGCAGAACAGTTTGAAGAAAAGTATTTCAAAAAAAGATCGATTCATGAAAAAGTGTATGATCAACCAGGCAGTTTGAAGAATCTGAACAATATTGAATCTACAGGCAATTCCCTCATGTTTGCATTTTCCACCATTTTGCTTATGGGAATGGGGTTACCGGTAGTGCTCGTTTTCTATTTTAACTCTCCACCATTAGACCAGCATTTCTTTGTGATGGGCGTATCATATTTTAAAATTCTTTTTATATTTTTCATCACCTCTGCGGTTATGGTCTATACATCCCTTTTCTTTCTTAAAAGCAGACAGTTCACTATCATCTCTGTATTTTTATTGTCTCTTTTCTGCTGCTTTCCATTTATTGCCGGTATCAGAAATGATCTGACCGTCATGGAGGCGATACTTGATCTAAAGCTCTTTTTCAACTGGCCATTTTTTCTGAAACCAGCATATCTTTTCTTTCAGTTGCTCCTGCCATTTGGGATTCTAATCTATATTTTTCTGCAAGTTAAAAACATAACTGGAAAAGAGAAGCACTCATACGCCTATATATGTATTGCGTTTTACTTAGGCATTGCTGCATTTATCGGCTTTGCTCTGTTAAACAGAACAGGTCAACCCAATATTATCTCATATATTGCACCAAGAGTTGGGAATATGGGTTTGTTTGATACTAATAACACGGCAGGTGATGCTGCAATATCTTCTCCTCTGCCAATAGATGCTACTGTAACATCTCGGCAGTTGGCTGTTGCTGAACCTGTAACCTCACAAAATGTAGTGGCTGATGCAATATCCCAACCTGTAATGGCTGAACCTGTAGTAGATAAATCTGCAAGGTCTGATTCGACAAAAGCACAACCATTGCCTCAGGCAGAACCCTCACCAACATCTGCACAAACACAACAGTCTGTTCAGGCAGCACCAGCTCTTGAACCAGATTTTCAGGAGCTTCGTGCCAGATCAAGCCATCTTCTTGATTTGATCTCAAAAATAGAGACGATTTTAGAGGCAGAATATAAGGGGATAGTCAGCTCCAGGGTAAAGCCGGAAGTTATTCAAGTTCAGGAACATAGTGCTCCAGAAGAGGAAAAACCTAAGAACAGAGAGGTAAATCTTGAAGAGGTTGAAAGAGAGCTTCAGGAGGTTTCAACCAAACTGGATATGATATGGCAGGCAGTGGCTCGGGAAAAAGCACTTAACAGGGAAAAATAGGAATAACTGTCACTGTATATGATCTGACAGGCACTAAGCTCTGGGAGAAAACCGAATCAATATGCCTCTGTTAAAAAGAGGGCAATGCTGTTAACCTCACTTGCAAAAACAGAGAGCGGATTGTCAATCATAACTGGTTTCATCTTTGCAATTGCATGACCAACACTTGCATCTTCATGCACATGTAATATTTTGCTGCACTCAATACCAAGATACTCTTTCATCAAGTTTTCAATTGCAGCACAGGCTTTTTCATCCTTGAAGCTCCTGATTCTGTTGAGAATCATTGCGGGTCTGAGTGTCGGAAGAATTTCCCTTATCAATTGTGATGCCACTGTTCCACCCTCAATATTTTCAACTGCACTTACAAGATCAGACATCTTTTTAAGATGGGGATTGTTATCGACATCTTTTGCCTTTTCAAGCAGCTCAATGAGATTCTGGCTATTCAGATCTTTGAACGCCATGTTGAGCCTTCTGAAAACCAGAGTCTTTAAAAAGCTGTAGGTGTTGAGTATTGATGGAACTTCAGGCGTGGTTACAAGAAGACTTTTATCGGAAACAAGAACAAAATCAACAACATTATATGATGCACCTGCACCAAGATCCAGAAGGACAAAATCGCATTCAAGCATGGAAAGATTACGCATCAGCTTCATCTTTTTGCTGTAGTGGAGATTTGCAATTCCTGGAATATTGCCCCCACAGACAAACCCCATATTGTCCACCCCTGTTTCAAGAACAATATCCTGTAATCTGCCAACCTTATTCAATACAAAATCGTCAAGTGTGTATTTGGAACTTCTGATTCCAAGGAATGTGTTAAGATTGGATGCACCAAGGTCAAGGTCAACCGCAACAACCTTTTTTCCAAGTTGTGAAAGGGCTATGGCAAGATTTGCAGATATTGACGTTTTACCAACCCCGCCCTTTGGTCCTACAACTGCAACGATCTGCACCTGATTCCTATTAATAACCATCAGTATTCTTGTTAACCATCATGTTTGTTAGCCATCAGTCTAATTTTAGATACTGCCTTAAATCAGTTTCAAGAAGTTGTCTCTCTTCATGGTTTTCAGGATAACCATATAGAATATCAAGAGATTTTGAGATTATAACATCTGGGTCAAGAGGATCTGACAGAAAAATTTTATTGTGGAGGTTGCCTTCAATTTTAGGATTATCTTGCTTTTGGATATTGTTTTGATGAAAGTCATGCAGGGTGTTTATTATAAGCGGGTCGCCAACGAAAATGGTAAAGTGGTCGTCAATAGAAGAGGAGAGATTTTTTAAAAAGTTGATCTCGTTTTTAAGAGAGCTGGTTGTGTCAAATATAACAATGGCTGGTTGATGTGAAGAGATAGAACTCTTCACATCCATAATTTTATCCAGAAGCAGTGTCCCGATTTTATTGCGTCTGAGAATTTCCTTTAAGATTCCACCCCTTATCCGATCAGAAGAGTAAATAATTACCTGCACAGACATTGCTTACCTCACCAGATATTAATTCTGAACAGACCTCAGTTGCCTAAAGAGAGGTTGCCCCTCCATTTTGACAGAAGATTGTTTGCTCGACTATGGCTGTTTACTCTGGAATCTCCTCAGTCATTGCCATTATGAGTGCACCTTTTGCAGTTGTATTCAGGGGGTCTTCTGCAAGATATACAGATGATATTTCAACTGGCAGACGAACCTGTGACAGGGCTTTCTGAAATTTGTCTGTAAAGCCATCAGGCATTGCAGTGCCACCACTCAGGACAATTGGAATGGGTTTGGCAATCATGGGAATCTGGTTAGAGGCGGACAAGACCCTTTCCATGCTCTTCTGGAGCTTCTTAATCAGTTCATTATAAAAAATATGTAGTGCTGTTGTGAGGCGATCTGTAGGTTTTGCAATCAATGACAGCTCTCTCTCCTTGATTGATTTTACCCTTGTTGCAGGAATGCCCACAACTGCTCCGGCTGAACTGTCGATGTAGTCTCCACCCATCTGAATACTGTAGGTGATAACAGGGAAAGATAGATATGAGAGACATATATTGCACATACCACCTCCAATGCTGATCCCTATACCTGTGTAGTCATGTTCTGCAAGTTCAGAGAGAACAACAGCCATCCCCTCATTGATTGATATTGGGGTAAAGCCCATTCTGCTGATAAACATCTTGATGATAGATTCATGGTATGTTACCGAACCTATTCCGTTAATCGGTTCGCCAGGAACACCAAAACATAATATTTCGCCAAGACGCTTTGGCTTCTGAATCAAGGATAGGATAATTGCCTGAATAACGGTAATACCCTCTTTTTCATCAGAACATAGCAGCCCCTGTTTGATCGATCTTCTTGTATCAGTGTCAAACATGTTGGCAAAATTTTCTGCTGAATATCCCACAATGTAGTAAAGCTCATCCTGTTCAAAGAAAAAGACATCATTCTTGACCAGGATATCTCTTGCAAATTTTGAATGGGGAATTGTGAAAAAGGCATTTAACTGGTTGGTTGTTCTGATATATCTCCTCTCGTTCTGGGCAACAATGACATGACTTGTTCCAATATCAAGTCCCACAGGCCCTGATGGCGTCTCTGCAAGTTCCCCCTCCTCTCTATCCTTGCTGCGCACCTCTTTCTTTAACGCCTGTTCAGCCTGTGCCATTCTGTTTTCAAGGTTGGAATCCTTTTTTTCATTTTCCAGCACAGCATTGTTTCCTGTTTCAGCTCTCTTCAGTGCCTCTAAACGCTCCTGAAGACTTGTTCTCTCTGTTGCCACGTCATCTACCTCCAATTATTCACTTAATATTAAACAACTGCTGGAAATTGGTCGTTTCAAGAATTCTTCTTACATTGGGGTTTGGATTGACTATATCAATTACGCCATCGTCACCTCCGCAACGCTCCCTCAGCACAAGCAGCATTCCAAGTCCTGATGAGTCAACATACTCAACGTCACTGAAATCTATAATCACCTTTGAAACAGACTCAATTTTGTCTTTATAAGAGTCACTGAATTTCTTGTAAAGGGTGATATCAAGTTTTCCCCTAACTTCTATAGTCAATACTTTTCCATCATCTGAAACGATTGCGTCAACATTCATATTTAATCCCCTTAAAAACAGATATTGTTAGTTTTTGAACAGTCTCTTAACAGGTTTATGAGCAAATCATTATAGCAAACCTGAACTAAACAAACCAGTCATATTCAGTATTATTTAGCAATATATCCCTCTCTTGCTTTTTCAAATCCAGAAAACTATCTGTGAAATCTATAAATACGTCAAAAGCAATTGCCTCCCCTGCAAAGAGATCAAAAGAGTCTGCCAAATCAGGCTTCTCAGCCATCCCATTATTTTTATAGATATATTGATAGAGTATATCATCCTTGTTGTCTATATCATAAAATGCAAATCTTATCTTTTCTGCAATATTATCAAGTAAAAGATATTTAATATCTTTTGAGAGCTTTAACTGATCTCTTGATGACATTATTTCAAAGGTTTTGTTTATCAGGCTCAGATCCTCCTCTATCGTTTCAAGCATCTTATCTAATTTTTCAGGAGAACATTGAGCCATCACATTCCTTTTTTCATGAGTGTTGACACTTCCATCCGATCCTGTGTCTCTCTAAGAGCATTGTAAACCTGCTTTAGAACAGAGTCATACCCCTCTAAATTGGGGAGTCGCTCTGTCCTATCCTTGGAAATTGATTTGATTCCATCTTTAACAATGCCAAGACGCTTTACCACTCTGGATTTTTCACTGTTAATTTCATTAAGTTCATTACGCAGATTTCTGTTGAGAGTGGCACTTGATTTTTCCTCATCCCTTAAATCCCTGACCTTTAAATGGAGATTATCAATCTCTTTTATCAACTCATCTTTTCTGGCTTTCAAAAAATCAATGTTCTTAAAGCACTCTTTTTTTCTCTTTTCATAAGACAGAATATGAGTATTTGCAGCAGAAATAGCAATATCAATACCTTCAAGCTCTCCTGAAAGGATATCAATCTCTCTTGATAGTCTTACATCCTCCTCATCAAGAAAGAGTTTTATTTTTTTCAGCTCTTCAATCTCTTTGAGCAGATCACGCCTCTCTTTGTAATCATCATAGCCTGACTCAAAATCCCTGATTAACAGATCTTCTTCCATAGCATTTTCCATTTACAATCGTAATTTATGCCTCTTTTGCCGCTTCAGCCCTGTTATGATCTGTTGTCTGATAAAAGGTCTTTTTTGCATGAAGTTTGGTTGCGGTCAACGCAGAGTGAAGTTCTCTTACAGCGCTTCTTGAGGCTTTCAGCTCATTAAGCAGCCGGTATTTCTCATTAACTGTATCTTTAAGTTCATTCTGCAATGATTTTATCTTCTCTTCGCCTACCATGATCTTGCCTTTTAGGACGCTGATCTCTCTCTGGTGCTGTCTGCTGCTTGCACTGTCTGCATTCAATCGGGCTTCTAAAAAATTGATCTCGTTCAGAAAATCGCTTCTCTGCTCTTCCAATGTAGTCGCCTTCTGCTGGTTGCGATCTATACTTTTTCCGAGCTTATCTATTTTTGCCTTTAAGTCACGGATTTCCAGTTCCGCCTTGTTTCGCTCATCCACATGATAGTCAATCTCAATCTGCAGCTCTCTTTTTGAAGGAAGTTCATCTTTCATTTTAGACATATCTTCCTCAAGCTCGCTGTTTTTCTGGTTAAGAGTTGCAATAATATCCTTGGAATCCTTGAGATCCTTTTCAAGAGACGAATTTATGGAAAGAACACTCCGAAGCTGGGTTTCCATATTCTTCATGACCTGAAACATATCATTGATAGTCTTTTCAAGATCAATTGAATACATACCATTTTTCAGAAGCTCAATCTCTTTTATTCTCGGGAATTCAACAAAAGACTTTGGTTTGGCAGAACCTTTTTTTAAAACATCCTTAACCTGCATATCAATTTTGGAAATACTGTCCATAACCCTGAACTGCTCTGCAAATTCAGTCTCTCTGTAATCCTCTCTGTTTTTCAAATCAACTGTTGACATAGCGACCTCTTGATTCTCCCTTAATATTGTAGTAGTGGGCTTTTGCAGATTTTTCCATACTGTGCATTCTTGTGTAAAGCTCCCTGAGTGCCTTCATTGCCCCGTAAATTGAATCATCAATCCCTTCAACATGGGCACTTTTTTCCGGAATATCACTCTCAAGCACGCCTATTCTCTCTATCAAGGCACCGGTTTCACCTTTTATAAATCCGATATCCTTAACAGATTTCTCCACAGCACGGATACTCAATTCCATTTTAGCGGTAATTTTATCTAAAAGTTCTGAAATCTCCTCTTTTTCAGAGTTGTAGAATTCAATCTCATTGGTAAGGCTGCTCTCTTCTGTAAGCAGTTTGAGCAGCTCTCTGTTCCGCCCCTCTGATGTCTGTTCGGTACGCTGTTTTTCTCTTCTCTTCTCTGTGATCCCGAACTTAATGTCATTGAGTCGTCTTGATGACAGATGGTTCTTGTTTTCAAGAGCCTCAATTGCAGAGTGCAGCTTCGCCTTCTCTTGCTGCATCTCATCCCTGCCTAATTTCAGGAGATTTTTATTATCATCTGAAAGGCTTGCAATCAAGGTTGTTTTTTTATTTCCCAGCATGTTTTCAAGCTCTTCAGAGGGATATTGATATGTTTCAGGATTTTTTTTCTTGAACATGGCTATACACCAAGTGAATCCGGTTCGTAAACCTTTGTCTGCTCAGATTTTGGAGATGCCTCAACATCATTGTTTTCAAGTTCGTCAAAAGCCTCTTCTACCGAATCTTCCAGAGTTTTCTCTTCAGGTTCTGCACCATCTTCTGACTCTTTTCTGTCCTCTTCGTCCGAATCGTCATCATCCTCAACTCTTAAATCTTTTTCTGAATCCTCTTCATCAAGCTCTAAATCTTCGTTACCTTCCTCCTCCTCTTCGTCACTTTCCTCCTCTAAATCCTCATCTTTTTCAATCTCTTCTGCATCTTCTGCTGTCCCATATTCTGAGGTTGCATATAAATCCTCTAAATCCTCGTCATCTTTGATTATCTCTTCCTCTGAAGAATCCTCAATTTCCTCATTGAGTGCCTCTTCAATCTGGGCTGAAATCTCATCTTTTTCGCTGATGCTCTCCTCGTCGGCGAGATCATCTGTTTCTCCTGTCAGGTCATCTGCATCAATGTCTGTAAGAGTAGATACAATATCTGCATCTTCTTGAATCTTGGACATTCTCTCGTCCTGCCACCACTGTTTAAGCTCTAACACCGCATGGGATAACTGTGTTCCGGCAGCATTGACATCAAATTCAATATTTTCTCCGGTAATTGCCCTTATAGCTTCCAGAGCCTTTTCCCTGATCTCAAGCTCCTTGTCTCCAAGCACCTTAATCAGAGGAAGAACAGAAGACTCGTCTTTGAGATTTGCAAGTGCTGACACCGCAGCCTTTCTTACCCTTGACTCCTCATCAATTAAACATTGCGATACAGCAGGAACAGCATCCTCAGGGTCTTTCCATCCAATAAATGTGAGTGCTGTTCTTCTTACCTCAGGATGATCATCACGAAGTGCTTCAATCAGAGCTGGCATTGCGACATCATCACCGGAAAGTTTGAAAAGTCCACGAAGACATCCAATGCGAACCCTGTATTTTTCCGATTTCAGCTCCTTGATAAACAGGGGAACTGCTCTTGTATCGCCAATACTTATAAGTGAGTTGATAATCTCTGCAACAAGATCCGGATCACCATATCTTACAGCGTCAATAAGAATTGGAACAGCAGCCTCATTGCCTATCTTGCCAAGCTCGGCAGCGGCAAGATACTTTATCTCCATCTCGCTATCAAGCAGATCATGGGCAACCTTATAGAAAATCTCCTCTTCGGAGCGAGATTCAAAAACACCGGTTTTGACTGCCGTATTAATAGCATTATCAACCACCTTGTTTATCTGCTCAATTGATGCTTTCTCCTTGGTGACCCTTTCCTTTAATTTCAGAAAAGCAGCCTCTTTTTTAAGCTCTTTTTTCCGTATCTTTTCTGCTATCTTCTCCTCTTTCAACTCAACAATACGAGTGGATAAACGGGCGATCTCCCTTTCATGCTCTTTTACATCTGCAAGCAGCTTTTTTAATGTTTCTGACTCCAAAATGGTATCTCCGTCAGAACTCTTTGCACCCTCTTTACCAATTTCAAAGTAGAGCATCTTGATCTGTTTTTCATATTCTGCAATCTTGTTCTCAAGAGTGCCTATCTCTCCTGTCTTTATAAGCCCAAGTCCTCTGGTAAACATCCCTTTGGGTACAGGTTTGAATTCAGGCACCTTCTTTACGACTGACCAAACTTTGCCCAGACCACTTGCAGTTGTATCATAGATCCATACCGTTGAGCTGCCAACCGCATTCAAAGCACTTGCAAAACGGCTCTTTGACATTTTTTCACCAATTTCTTTTTCCATCTAAACCCTCCATATCTGTTATTAACAATGATCAATTGCATTATCAAAATTATCAAGATGAGTATTAAACTCTCCGTAAATGGATTTGAGTCGATCATTCATTGAAAGTAAATCTGATTTTATACTGTTTATTGTGGCAAGCATTGAACTGCTGATATTATATTCGGTCTTGAACTGCATGGTCATTGTGCGGATACGTTTAAGCTCACCCTCAATATCATCCATCTTGTCAACCCTGTGCCTCAACTCCACAAGGTTCTCATATTTTTTGTGCAAATCAAGAAGCATACTCTTTTTTGTTATAATAGAGGCTTCAATATCCTTGATTTCAAGAGAGGCTATATCAATATCC
>CAXNND010000033.1:0-9822 GCA_964203105.1 Desulfamplus sp. | reverse complement strand
AAATGCAAATCCAATTTCTCTATCTCCACGAGTTATAAGGGTTGCACTTCCAGCATCTCCGAAAACCATTCTCTCATTTTTATCAAGAGGGTTCACGTAGCGGCTTAAGACATCTCCGGCACACATAAGAACTGATCGGCAACCTCCAGAAGCTACCATCATTGATGCCTGATATAAACCGTAAATATAACCGCTACACCCATGATTTATGTCAATAGCAACACAGCTTTTAGACAAACCAAGTCTGTGCTGGAGAGTGCAGGCTGTAGCTGGCAGAATGTAGTCAGGAGTCTGGCTGACAAAAACTATTCCATCAATATTTTCAATAAGTTCAGGATTGATGAAAACCTTGGCTGCTGCTACGCATAAATCAGAAGTGCATAGCTCTTCTGGTGCTTTACGGATACGCTCAATGCCGTTGGTTTTGATAATTCTGCTTGTTTCTCCGTCACCAAAGATCATGTCAAGGTCGCTCAACTCTTCTGTATCTGGAGGTAACGCAGTTGCAATACTGTGAACCTTTATACCATTAATGGTTGTCTGCATTAATCTATCCTTAAAAAATATATTAACTTTTCTGCTGCCGCCATAACCCATACATACAAGAAGCTCAATTACTATTCTATTTAAATACTACTTAAAGCAATACCATCCAACACCTTATCAAGCTCATCAATATCGAGTCCATCAAAATCAATATCGCTTGGAGTGAGACTCTCCTCTGCCCCATGTATGAGATGGTCAATAACAGTTTCGAGTTCTGACTTGAATCCCTGTAGCAGAGTCTTCATTGCATCTTCAGTAAGAGACCTTGTGTTGTAGGTCAGGGATATTTCAAGACCCGATTCTGTTACAATGGCGTTTATATCAATATCTTGAGTTATTTCCATATCCAGAGAGATGCACTGACCGGCATTTTCAGGGGCTATTGAAAATCCTGGTGCAATGTCTGTGTCAAATCGTCCCAAATAGTTAAAACTGATGGCAGGAAGCTCTCCCCAATCCATTAGATTACCTGGATCATTTTGAGTAATTGAATTTCCTTCCAACCCTGATTTTTGGGTTGTCAGATAACGCAGGATTCCATACCCGAATCCATTGTTTGGAACATTACGCAAAGTCTCTTTAATATGCTTGACCTGATAGGATATATCACTATTTTCAGGAAGTTCAAGCACAACAGGGTACATACTGGTAAACCAACCCACAGTACGGTTGATGTCTATTCCCTTTATAATCTCCTCCCTGCCATGACCTTCTAAAATAATGCGGGTGGCTGGTTTGCCATGCCATGCTGACATTGAACGGGCAAGGGCGGTAAGCAGCAGATCGTTTGACTGGGTACGTAAAGTCTGATGAGCAGTGCCTAATAGATGGTTTGTACGCCCTGAATCAAGAGATACGTTCAGAGTTGCCGTATCACGCTGGAAGATATTGCCATCTGCAGCAACTTCCCCATCAAGAGGCAGATCTGACACATTATGACTTTCAACTGCCTGCCAGTAAGGAATCTCCTCAATAAGTTTAGGGTCAGAGGCAAACTCTGTAATCTTCTCTGCCCACAATTTAAAACTATGGGTTTTGGCTGGCAGGGCAATTGTTTTACCGGCTAAAACCTGCTGGTAAGCAGTGTGTATATCTTCTGCCAAAATACGCCATGACAGACCATCAACTACCAGATGATGAAGCACTAACAGCAGTCGATCTCCATCAGACGTTCGGATAAGGCGTGTTTTGAAAAGTGGTCCATCTGTCAGACTAATGTCAGACTGTGCAGCATCAGCCAATTGAGCCAGTGCCTCATCAGGTTCTGGAGCATGGGTCAAATCTATAAATTCAAAATCAACCACATGATCAACTCCCCTGTTTTCCTGAATCACATTTTCCTGAATAACCGTGTATGTCATCCTCAAAGCGTCATGATGCTGCTGCACTGCTGTTAACGCTTTCTCAAGAGCTACAGTATCCATCAGTTGGGTAGAACGGATCATTTGTGCCTGATTGAAATGGTGTCGGTTTGTCCTGTGGTGGGTAAAAAACCACTGCTGAACGGCAGTCAATGGAACCTTGCCTGTAATCTCGCCCTGATCAATTGCTATCCTTGCCTGACGGACATGGCGTGCCAAATCAGATATGGTAGGGTTCTGAAAAATATCACGAACCTCGATTATCTGATTTTCACGAGCCAAAAGTGATACCATCTGAATAGCTTTGATGGAATCTCCACCCAAGTTAAAATAGTTGTCAAAAATACTGATTTCAGAGAGTCCAAGTATCTTCTGCCATACCTTCATAAGGCTCTTTTCGGCAGAGGTGCGTGGGGCAGTGTTATCTGCCCTATCTTCTGTATTTATTGTTCCAGGTGCTGGCAGGTGGGTACGATCGACCTTGCCCGAAGGGTTTAAAGGCATTCGCTCCATACCTACAAAATGTGCCGGCACCATATAACCAGGCAGACGCTCTGCTAAAAAAGTTCGCAGGGTTTGTGATGTGAGCATTTTCAGGGATTCTGAAGGGGCAGTGAAATATGCCACAAGCTCCTTGTTAAATCCATCCTCAAGTGTTCGCACCATAACAATTGCCTGCTGAATATCAGGATGCTCCATAAGTGCATTTGTTATCTCACCCAACTCAATTCGATAGCCTCGCACTTTGACTTGATCGTCATGGCGTCCAAAGTAGTGGAGAATACCTTCACTGTCCCATGTTCCCATGTCTCCGATTCTGTACATCCGTTCACCAGGGAACAGCGGATGTTCACTGAACTTGGTCTCATTCAGGTCAGGGCGATTCAAATATCCCCTGCATATCCCGTCTCCCCAGGCACACAATTCACCCGGAATACCAATCGGTACCGGTTGGTTGTTGGCATCTAAAATTGTGATCCGTGAATTGGCACTGGGTCGTCCAACAGGAATGTCGTTGGGATACAGATGCTCGATCTCGAACAAGGTTGTATAAATCGAATTTTCAGTTGGTCCGTATCCGTTAAAGACCCTGATCTGCGGATACGCCTCTTTTACCCTGTTGATATGGGGAGTTGACAGCTTTTCTCCACCAACAAGCAGTTGCTCCACACCCTTGAACATGGTGATGTCTGCCTCAACAAACTGGTTGAAAAGGCTTGTGGTCAACCACATTGTCTTGATTCCATGACCCTGAATGTATCCCTTCATCCGTGGAGCTTCAAGTATGGCAGTTTCAGGTGGAACGCAGACACAGCATCCATTGATAAGCCCGCTCCAGATTTCAAACACATGCACATCAAAAGAGAATGCCGTAGTCTGAGCCATACTGTCTTTACGATTAAAAACAAGCCCGTCTGGACAGTAGATAAGCCTCATCATCTGGCGATGCTCCAGAAGGGTTCCTTTTGGAAGTCCTGTAGAGCCTGATGTATAGATGACAAATCCAAGATCACTGCTGCTCCTTGTAACCTGTGGATTCACAGTATCTGTATCCGGTGAAAATGAAACTATCCCGTTTTGGGGCAATTGGGGTCTGGCTATTCTGGTCAGGAATGCAGAGACATCAACTACAGGGCAGATATCCAAAAGTCCCGCAAGTTTGTCTGCCATAACCCTTGAATCTGTAAGGATAATACGACAACCGGCATCGTTGAGGATAAAGCGGATTCGTTCAGGTGGATTGGACAGATTTATGCCAACATAGGCTGCCCCTGTCTTGATTACTCCAAACATTGCAACCGGAACCCACAGACTCTTTTCCATTACAACAGCCACAACCTCTTCGTTGCGAAGTTTGAAATCTTCTATCAGTCTATGTGCAAGCTGATTGCCAAGATCGTTTAACTGTCGATATGAGAGAATTTGATTTTCAAAAGCTATGGCTGGATCATCAGGATACTGAGCAGCATGTTCTTCAACAAGATCGGTTACCGTCTTGTTTTTGGGGTATGTTACAGTTGTGTTGTTAAACCCAAAGAGCACCATCTCTTTTTCTTCAGGGGACATTATCTCTAAGCCTGATAGAGGCAGATGTGGGGCAGAAAGGATGCTGTTAGCAAGATTAGAGATGTGATCTGACATACGGACTATACGCTCGGGAACGAAAAGATCAGTATTGTATTCGATCTCCATCAACAGTTTATCCCTGTCTGCACCAAATGTGAATGTGAGATCGTATTTGGCTGTTGGATTGGAAAACTCCAAAGGCTCTGCTGTCACTCCTGTCAAAGAGGGGAGTTCCATCTCCCGGGTATGCAGAACCAACATAACATCAAATCCAACATTGCGGCTCAAATCCCTTTCAATAGCCAAATCCCCTACTAACCGGTCAAACGGGTAGATTTGATGTTCAAATGCCTCTGTACAGGTCTGACGTACCTTTTTAAGACAAGCTGCAGGGGCGTCTTTTGGGGATATGGTATCTCGCAGTGCCAGCATGTTGATATAAAGTCCAATCTGATTTTCCAAGTCAGGATTGGTACGAGAAGCTATTGGAGTTCCGATTATTATATCTTCTTGACCTGTATAACGATATAAAAGGATTTTAAGAAGTGATGCAAGTACCATAAAAAGGCTGGCGTTATGCTCCCTTCCAAAATCAACCAGTCTTAGGTATATATCTGGATCAATTTCAAAGTTAAGGCGGTCACCGTGAGCAGTTTGCATCATGGGGCGTGGACGATCAGTTGGCAGGTTCAGAATGGGCAGATCACCTGAGAGGCGGGTCTGCCAATACTCTTTTGCCGCCTGCATCCTCACCCCCTTCTCCTGAATATTATGCCATGCAACATAGTCCTTGTAATGTATTCTCAAAGGTGGAAGTGTGCACTGTTGCCCCTGTCTAAAGGCTTGGTAGAAGGTCAGAAGTTCACGGATTAAAATATCCTGTGAAAGGGCATCAGTTACAATATGGTGAACATTTATACCAACTACATGCCCCTCAGGAACTTTGAACAGATTCACCCTGATAGGCAGTCCATTTTCCAGATCAAATGCAGTTGCAGCATCCTGGGCAAGTAGTGCCCTGATCTCTTGCAGGGCAGAGTTGGGAGCGGATGGTTGACCAAGATTTTTGGGGTTGATCTCTTTTGTGGTGAAATCCTGCACAGGCAGGTCAAACTGGAACTCGTGATGGATTATCTGGCGTGGTTCGCCATCAATCACCTTAAAGGTTGTACGCAATGACTCATGCCGTCTGATAACAGCCCGAAATGATTCAGCAAGTTTTTCAGTGTCCAGCTCCCCCTTTATCAAGTATGCACCAGGAATGTTGTAGGCTATAAAATCAGAGTCCAGTTGCTCGAAAATCCACAGTCGGCGTTGGGCATGGGAGACAGGATAATGTTCAGCTATGGGCACCGGTTGAATTCTCAAGGAGTTTCTAAAATCCATATCCTCTTTGATTGTGATGGATCTGTCCACTTTTATATCAGTCTTGTCTTTATCATCTGCACCAACTTGAACAATGCCCGTGCCTGTCTCTTCCTGTAGCCTGTTATCTAATATATGTGCAAGCTCTCGTATTGAGGGATTTTCAAAAAAATCACGGATTGCCACCTCTATTCTGAACTCTGCAAAGATACGTGAGATTATCCGAATTGCATTTAAAGAGTTGCCCCCAAGCTCAAAAAATGGGGTGTTGACTCCTATCCGCTCCATGCCAAGTACCTCACTGTATATAGCAGCCAGTCTGGTTTCACGGCTGTTTGCCGGAGGAGTGTATGGAATCTGGTCATATATCAGATCCTCAGGCTTGGGGAGGCGACGACGGTCGATCTTGCCATTTATATTGAGTGGGAACACATTCAACCGCACAAAAAATGAGGGGATCATGTAAGGTGGCAAAAAGAGTGAGAGAAATTCACGAATGGTCCCGGAATTGATTGAATCCTGATTTACCCCCTCTTTCAAGGTGTAGTAACAGACTAAGCGGTTTTCATTATCCGCTGTGGCGTGTGCAACCACTACAGGGCGTTCAATGGCATCATGTGCAAACAGATGGCTCTCAATTTCAGCCAGCTCAATACGAATACCGTTTATTTTGACCTGACTGTCAAGTCGTCCGATAAACTCTATCTGACGATCCTGCTGATAACGCCCCAAGTCTCCGGTTTTATAGATAATATCTGGATCAGTTGTAAGAGGGTTCTGGATAAAGCATTGAGCTGTCAGCTCTGGATCATGATAGTATCCGTGGCTTCTGAATGGTGTCTTTATGTGAATCTCTCCGATCTCGCCCACCTTGCAGAGTCGATTCTCCTTTAATATCAGAACTGCTGTATTTGTGATAGGTTCACCCAACGGGATAATACGGTTAGCCTCAGCAGGTCGATCCTTGATTCGGTAGTGAATTTTGGCTAATGTGGTCTCAGAAGGTCCATAAACGTTTGTAAGTGCAATGCGGTTGCTCACCATATCCATCCAGTCGATCACATCTGCACCGTATAGAGCCTCGCCTGCAAGCAGAATATTGCAGAGTTCTGGCAGCGGTTCGTAACTGTTATCTATGGATTTTCGGGATTTCAACTCCTTTCGGATAAGACGAAACATGGTTGGCACACAATGGACAAGTGTCAGAGAAGAACGGGTCATCCAATCCACTAAATGTGGCATATTACGCATGATTTCAAGATTCGGTATGCAGAGAGTGCCACCAGACAGCAGCGGGACAAAGATATCCCTGAAAGAGACATCAAATGTTGTAGGTGCAAAGAGGCTTACTTTAACCTGTTCATCAAGAGCAAAAGCCGTTATCTCCCAATTGATAAAGTGGCTTAAAGATACGTGACGACCTATAATTGCCTTGGGTTCACCTGTAGAGCCTGAAGTGAATATGATGTAATTGGAAGATTGTGGGTCTGGCGTAAATTCGAGATTTTTCTCTGACCATCTGTCTGCCTCATGGTCGATGTTTAATACCCTGTCTTGATTTACGACAGTTAATAACCTATCCCTGTCTATCATAACATGAGGCATGGTTTTCCTTAGCATAAACTCAAGCCGTTTTGGAGGGGCATCTGGATCCAAAGGCATGAAAATTCCACCAGCCTTTTGAACTGCCAGATTGAGCATAATATAGTCAATACCTGCGGGCAGGCAGAGTCCTACAACAATTTCAGGACCAACTCCAAGCTCCCTTAGGGCATGTGCCATCTGATTTGCACGACTGTTGAGTTCCTGATATGAGATAGTGCGAAACGCTTGACCCTCTCCAGTCTCTTCCACCGCAATCCTCTCTGGAAAACGTGCTGCTATATGTTCAAATACCCGATGCAGAATTTTTTTATCCATATTTGCTCTTTGCTCCTTAAATAGTTTCCAAAATTTGGAATCACTGGATATCTATGATATGTATCTATGAAGGTTTGACAACTTTTGCAAGGTTGTGTCAAAACCGAAAATCTCAAATTTTAAACAGATCTAAAAAAATACCAAAAGTTAATACAATCATCAGAAGATCATTCTCAAAAGTCTGACTAATGGTAAAGCCATCAGCCCTGTAGATACTCTTTAAATTCTCAACAGTTGCAGGGTTAAAATAGCCTTGCCGTTTAATTGTCTCAAAAGAGAGGGTATCCTCAATCCATTCAATCTGCTGACGAAGAAGAAATGGGCTTCCAGGTGCTACAAAAGCAAATTTTCTACGTTGTGTAATTGCCTCTGGCAGATGCTGTTGAGCGAGCTTTTTTAAGATATATTTTTCAACGCCATCTTTAATCAAAAGTTGCGGAGGGGTGATTTTGACTGCATCAATCAGATCAATATCAAGAAAAGGGTAGCGAGCCTCTACTGAGTTGGCAAATGCTGCCCTGTCCCCATGATCAGCCAGTAGATGGTCTGCAATTCGCAGCTTAAAATCAACATAGGAGCGTTTGTGAACAGGGTGTAACCCTCTTATCTTTTCAGGTGAAATCACCTGTGCAGAGGTGCAGTCAAAATTGTGAAAACTGGAGATTAGATCTTCCGAATAGATGGCATTTTTAACCTCATTGAACAGGTAAAAATTGCGTTCATACAAAAAGTCCGGGTCTCCCCAGATACGCTCTCTTATCTCGCGATCAAGCATCTCCTCAACATCCATTGCGTATCCTGATGAAGAGCCTCTCTCGACATCAAACCTGTACCCGACATAACCTGCAAACAGCTCGTCTGCCCCTTCACCGGTCAAAACCACCTTGATCTGGTGCTGCCTTACCAATTCTGAGAGTGCAATGGAACATGTGTCATAGGACTCCTTGAGCGGAGTCTCACCATGATAGACAGCTTGTTTTAACCGATCTGCAATATGGTGCCAGTCAAAAAGTGTTTCATGGTGTAATGAACCAACCTGATCAGCCATAATATGCTGATATTTTCGCTCATCTATGTCAGATTGATTAAAACCGATTGAGAACGAATGACGCTTCTCTTTCTGAATTTGAGAGATAAATGATGCAATCAGAGAAGAGTCCAATCCACCACTCAAATAGAATCCAACCGGCACATCAGACTGTAACCTACGCTCAACAGCTTGCTGCAGGGTTCTCTCAATTCTTTCAATGCACTCTGTTTGAGACTGGTTTTGATCGATATCAGCAGCTTGTGGATAGATTAAATCCCAATACTCCTTTACCGTAACTGTGCCATCCTCCACCAAAACAATATGTCCCGGAGGCACAGCATAGATATTTTGAAACATTGTGCGAGGGCTTATTGGTCCAGGAAAGGTGAATATCTGATCAAGGGTTGTCATATCGACCTTTCGGGCAACTCCGGGGTATGTCAATATCGCCTTGATCTCTGATGCAAAAATCAGGGAGCGGTCAAAAACTGTGTAAAATAGCGGAGCAATACCAACATGATCCCGAGCAAGGAGGAGTCTGCGGTTTTTCTTGTCATGGATGGCAAATGCAAACTGCCCAATCAGGCGGTTCACCATCTCTGGACCCATCTCCTCGTAAAGGTGAGGTATAACCTCAACATCAGTACGGGTACGGAAGGCGTGCCCTTTAGCTTCAAGCTCTGCACGCAACTGCTTGTAGTTGAAAATTTCACCGTTACATACGCAGGATATAGAGTTGTCCTCGTTGAACAGAGGCTGCTGTCCGGTTAGCAGATCGATAATTGATAGTCGTCTAAAGCCAAGCCCCAAAGCTCCGTCAGTATAGATACCTTCGTCATCAGGCCCGCGATGTGCAAGGGTGTCTGACATGGCTTTAATCTGTTCTGGTCTTACCTGTCGGTCAAATTCAAAATGTAGTATGCCGTTGATTCCGCACATGGTTGTTTTAAAATCCCTTGATTAAAATATTCTGAATTTCACCCCATCTTTTTGTAGGAGATAGGGTAGGGGAGAAGTGGTTAAAAATCATCATCAATATTCATGGCTGCGGCAAGAAAATCAGCCTCGGCTCCAAGTTCATCCGCTGATGTCAAAAGCCGTCTGAGTTCGCCAACAGTTATCTCCGGGTTCTTCTCCACTGCCTCAAACAAGGTTGTGATATCTTTGGCAACGGCACTTATCCTTTCGATTGAATATGCAAAAGGATTGTATCTAAGGTCAAAGTGGAGATTTGGTAGAGGATAAATTTCCACCGACAGATCATAGTTTGTCTCCTCCAGAGCCTCCAAATCGCTGAATGTAAAGCCTGCGTTATACTCTTTTTGCAACTCCTCCAGCTCATCTCCCAATGGGTAGTTCTGGAATATCAGCACATGGTCAATCAGGGCATTTTCCACACCGGATGCTGTCTGGATAGATGCCAAGGAGACAAAGTGGTGCGGCTCACTGGAAATGCTTTCAGCCTGTAATGTTTTGGCAAGCTCACCAAAAGAGGTCAGTTCAGGCAGCCGCACCCTAACAGGAACAGTGTTG
>CAXNND010000032.1:0-9827 GCA_964203105.1 Desulfamplus sp. | reverse complement strand
TGGAGATAAGTTTGATATTCACACCGGAAGCCGTGAACTTCTCTTTCCACATCATGAGAATGAAGTGGCAATATCGCTTGCATCAACAGGCAAATCTCCTGCAAAATACTGGATGCACTGTGAGTCTGTTCAGTATGATGGCACTATTCTTGGTGTTGACAATCTTTCTGAAACAGAAAAGTGTAACAGCACAGCCTATCGTTACGCTACAGACGTTGCTTCTGTAACAGGATCGGACACACTTGAGAATCTTACCTTGCAGAAACTTATGGAGATGGGGTGGACTTCAAGGGAGATCCGTTTCTGGCTACTCTCAACACACTATCGTAAGCCTTTGGTTTTATCCAGAAAATCCCTTCTTGATGCAAGGCGTTCTATTGATAAACTGGATCGGTGTGTTGGTTCATTGTTAAAGATAAAAAATCAGGTTGAGCCGAATCAGGCTGATTTGCAAACCGATGCCGGTTTTACAGATATGGATCAGTTGCTCTATGACATAAAAAGTGGCTTTGGTCAGGCAATGGATGATGATTTTAAAATTGCAGATGTTTTTGCCCTGCTTTTCAAATCTGCAAGAACTTTAAATCGTCTGATGGATGACAATAATAAGCACCTCATGGATAGCACTCGCACTCTTGGCAAAAATGATGCAAAGGCAGTATTGGAGCTTTTCAGGGAGATAGATCAGGTTTTGCAGATTTTTGAATTTAATCAGGATGACGCATCCGGCGACAGCCTCTCATCTCCTGAGATACAGAAACTCATGGAGGAGAGGGAGATTGCAAGAAAAAACAGGGATTGGGAGTTATCTGACAGAATCAGGGATGGGCTTATCTCACTTGGTGTTGCAATTCATGACGACAGGGTATCATAAAGACTCATTCAAAACATACAATAAAAGGTATAGATTATGAATTCAATTTTTTTTCCGTTTACATCTTTAACTCAATATGATGCAGATTGTCTGCTGAGTTTTTTTGAAACATTTTCGTATCTGACTACATCATCTGCTGATGAGCTTGCCCTGTCCGAGCCTGAGTGGTTTCAGACATTATGGAAAGAGAAAAGAGCTGTTGAGCCTGTCACCCTCTCTCAGGAAGAGCTGATTCCGCTACGTGCATCCATAAAATCATGGAAAGACTGGGCAGATACAAATTATGGAAAACAGACCAAATCAGGTTATCTGCAATCAATATTCAGAGATAGCCCCTATTTCACAAGTGACAGCGATATTGTTTCAATCAGAACTCAAATAAAAAGTGGTTTGGATATGTATTCCAAAGATACAAATAAAAATGCCAATAATGCTCTTCATGTAAAATCCGCCCCTGTTTTTTTAAGACTTGCGGCTATGGCAGACAGGGAAAATGAGGCTGTGGACCAGCAATTATCATCAATCGGACGGCTTGAGGCAGATGTCTTTGCAGAACTCAAAGGAGGTCTGGACGAGAAGAGTTTTGACAGCAATATTTTACGTGTGAATACTGCAACACAGGACAGGGGAGAGTTGATGACCGAACAGAGAGTTAGGGCGTGGTTTTCCTTTTTCCTGACAAAAAAGTATGATTTCAGTGACCAGTCTCATCAGGTTTTTGTGACAACAAGCAGGGCAGTTATTGATTTTATAATATCTGTCAGCGAGAAGAGTAAATTGATGCTTGACATTGATAATTTTAAAGTGCACAAAGAAAAAAATTCAACTGCCAATTATGAATTATTCCAGATTACAGAGCAACAGATGGCTGTAATACTGGCTGGTTTAAAAAAATAAAATGCTTGATTTGATCTTTTACCTGTTATAAAGGCACTTTTAAAAAAGTTGATTGAAGGTGTGTTATAGCATAATTGTTTATTTTTAATTATTTTTAGGAGGTTTTAAAAGATGGCGTTTAATCCGATTGTTGATGAGTCAAAATGTGTAGGTTGTGAAGAGTGTGTTGATGTATGTCCTGTTCAGGTTTTTGAGATGGAAGATGGAAAGTCGGTTCCTGTCAATGCAGAAGAGTGCATGGGTTGTGAGAGCTGTGTAGAAGTATGTGAAGAGAATGCTATTGTTGTAGAAGAAGACTAAAAAATTTTCTACTGTGTTACTCTGTACCCCTTTTTACAATGATCTTTATGATTGTGGTAAAAAGGGGTTTTTATTTTATCACAACACGATACATGATGACCTATGGATAATCTTACAGTAATTCTTGTTCAACCTCAGGGACCTCTCAATGTAGGGTCTGTATGCAGAGTTATGATGAACTTTGGATTCAACGAACTCAGACTTGTCAATCCGTGCAAGGAATACAAATCTGAACAGGCAAGAAAAATGGCATTGAGTGCCCAGCAGATGCTTCTTGAAGCCCCAATATTCAACACCCTTTCCGAGGCTTTGGCTGACTGCAATATTGCCTTTGGCACTACTCGGCGGTTTGGTAAGTATCGAAAACATTTTCTAACACCCGAACCTGCCGGAGAGGCAATTGCAGCTACTGATGATAGCATGAAATGTGCCCTTGTGCTTGGACGCGAGGATAACGGTTTAACTACGGAAGAGCTTGCACTCTGCCAATATTTTGTAACCATTCCTACTGATGATGCCTTTCCCTCCATGAACCTCTCCCATGCTCTTGGGATACTGCTTTACGAAACTTCCAAAGCTATGAGAAATAAGGCAAAAGCCCTAAGCTCACAATTGAATGCCACACAACTAAACGCTACCACTAAATCGGCTGCCAGTATTGAAGCCATTGAACAGATGTATAGCCATATAAGAAAAACCCTGTGTGAGATTGAATTCCTTGACTCACAGAATCCTGACCATCTGCTAAGAACATTCAGGAGGATATTTGGAAAGTCTGGTCTGATGGATCGTGATGTTAGAATTATCAGGGGGTTGATGAGTAAAATTGAGTGGGTCAATAGCCAGAGAAAGCAATAGTCAGATGGTTAATGCAAGGAGTTGGCAGAAACCGACAGAGTGTATGTAACCAATAAAATCGTATTAAAAGAACACTACATACAATAGGAGTTGAGATGTTTAAAAGATTTAAATTTATCATCTATACAAAGCCCTTTATCGCTTTTATCTACTTTTTTATCAGGGCATACTCCATGACTCTTGGTTTAAGAGTGGTAAATGAAGAGCTATGGAAAAAGCGTTTAAAAGAGGGCGGGCGGGTGTTGCTATGTGTCTGGCATCAGCAATTTTTTGCAGCAATAGGCCATTTTAAAAATTACTCCCATTTAAATCCTGGTCTTATGATAAGCCAGAGCCGTGATGGTGAACTTATTGCCGGAGTAGCCAACAGAACCGGATGGCATACTGCAAGAGGTTCATCCTCAAAAGGTGGAAAAGAGGCAATGGCAGAGATGATTGACCATCTCAATCGTTATCG
Organism: Desulfamplus sp.; assembly: GCA_964203105.1. GTDB lineage: Bacteria > Desulfobacterota > Desulfobacteria > Desulfobacterales > Desulfobacteraceae > Desulfamplus. The sequence continues at coordinate 6,441 of CAXNND010000032.1, read as the reverse complement.
CTTTGGTGCACATATCCTTGACGGACCACGAGGTCCAATTGGAAAGGTGAAGGCAGGAGTTATTAAAATGGCAAAAGAGAGCGGTGCACTTATCGTCCCTTTCTACACATTTGCGGACAAGGCGTGGTTTTTCAACTCATGGGACAGGTTCATGGTGCCAAAACCATTTTCACAGGTTACACTATTGTTTGGCGATGCTATATCTTTTGAACCGGCAGAGACACCAGAGGAGTTTGAGGCACAGAGGTTAGCTCTTGAACAGACCATGAGTTCGCGACTCTTTTACAAATCTTGATTCTTATTGATTGGGCTAATAGTTACAATTGTTTTAAGCCAAGTTTGGGGTGAACGAATCAACGCTCATATTCCCTAAAAAGAGGCATGGCAATTGTGGTTGAGAATGTATGCAGTGAATCCATTATCCTGAACTCAATCTCGATAGCGACAGATACAGGTGTGGAATAGTTGTATCTGTCTGATTCTGAATCCCATTCAGGGTGTTTATCACCTTTAATGTCCATATAGGTCACTTTAAACTTTGTTATATTTCGGCAAATTACAGGGTCGCAGTCACTGCCATCAGTATCATCAAAACTGTTAAGAGTGTCAGATCGGCATAGCTCAAAACCATCTTCTCCATCTTGAGTGAGGGCATTAACCGGACGGACATAGTATATAACTCTTGCTGCCCCAACTCTTTTTGACGCCTTATTATCCTTTTTAATATCACCTCCAAACGAGATATGAGCAAGAGAGGCAAATCTCACCCTTGAGAAAATATTGCCATCCGCTGTTGTCTCATCTCCAGAGAACCTGAATTTATCCCTATCGCTGTCATCAGAAGAGGCTGATATGGGTTTTGAATATTCTGGTGGAAGCGATATACGCAAATACAGAAAATCCCTGACCATGATGTTATTAAAAGATGCAATGGTTTCAGAGGCAGCGATGTTGGATTTTATCATCTGTGAAGATAGCATGAATGAACGAAATGAAGAAAATATCGTCAGCATAATGATTCCGAATATCATCACCGCAACAAGAATCTCAATCAGGGTAAATGCGGAACTGTCCACCCGCTTTTTAAAACTGGCTGATTTACCCATTCTGGATAAATCTCCAGGATATAACCTTGAACGAGAATTGATCTCTGTATGAAATCTCAACTGTCAGGTTTTTGAACTTCTGGAGTTCACCCTGTTTAATGACCGCTTCTGGAATCTGGGAACCCGAGAGTTCGAGACTTGTGATTACATATTGCCACCTGTAACCTGGAAAAGCATCTCCAAAATCTCCTGAAAGTTCGCTTGCCAAAAGTTCGTTTGACATGGATGAATCGCGAAGTTTCTGTTCGATATCAGCCATTTTCTGACGTGCAAGGTTTGATGCTGTGGCATAAAATTTTCCTGAAACAGAGAGGCGAATTGTTGCAGACTGAATTTTGAAGACAGAGACAAGGACAAGGGCAAGGATAAATATGCTCACCATCATTTCAAGCAGGGTGAACCCTCTATTTTTGTGAGATATGTTCATAACTCTTTAATTGGTTCAATAGATTCATCTGTTGGCTTGCACCACTAAAAAAGTTATACTCAACTGCATTGGTCAAAAGAGATAAATTTTCTCCTTATCTCTGCACCAGGGAGAAACGGCTCAATAACCACTGTTATCTCCTCTTTGACTCCGCGCTGTTTGAGATGGATAAGTGCCATATCGCAATAGCCACTCATGCTGAATCCTATTCTGTAGTCCTCTTGAGGTTGCTGATTTGAGAATCCATAAATTTCAACACCTTTGATGTGAAGAGACTCTGGAAAGGGTGTTCTGTCTTTACTCTTATTATCTGATGTCTCTTCAATATTTCCTGCTGATGTAACCCACATAACAGATTTTACAGCATCTATATGGAGAGTATAATCCACGCCATCAACTTGAGCCTTTTTTTTAACATATCTGACTGTATTGAGCAAAAGATTGAGACCTCTTTCGTCCTGATCACCAAAGGTGATTGGTCCTAACTTTGGCAGAGTGATAAAAAGCACTGTCCCCATTACAGCAAGAACAACCATCAATTCAATGAGTGTGAATCCAGATTTTGTTGAGCTATTCAATCTCCCAGCTTTTGATGTCACTGTCATTGCCCTCACCCTCTGGAGCACCATCAGCACCGTAGGATATAATGTCATATTCATTGTGAAGACCTGGGCTTAGATAAATATACTCTCTGCCCCAGGGATCCTTGGGTACCTGCTCTCTGTCCAGGTATCTATCTTTGTTCCATTTTTTCGGTAGAGGCTCTGTACCAGGCTCTTCAATCAGTGCAAGCAGACCCTGCTCTGTAGTAGGGTAGTTGCCATTATCAAGTCGATAGAGCTTTAATCCCGTTTCAATTGCTGCAATATCGACCCTGGCTTTTACAACTCTTGCCTCATCTGTCCGCCCCATCAACCTTGGCACAATCATACTTGCTAAAATTCCGAGGATAACCACCACCACCATCAACTCTATCAGTGTAAAACCATTACTGTTCCGTTTTAATCTCATATAAACGCCAACCTCTCAGTATGTTTTCAATTTAACGTAGCTTTTTTGACGGCTCACCATTATCACAGCCATCAACTAAACTCAACTGAAACAGCTTTGCTCTCAAGTTTGTGGTTTACAAATAGCCTACAAACAAAGTATTATTTCAAATGGATGTTTAACATAAACATGAAAAAGAGGAGCAAAAGTATTGACATGCAAGGATATAAAGAGATTCTTCAATATGCTATAGAGCGTGAGATTGAAGCAGAGACATTTTATAAAGAGATAGAGACAAAGGTATCAAAACCTGTCTTAAAAGAGATGTTTTCAGATTTTGCAATGGAGGAGAAAAAACATCAACAGATGCTCAAAGGGCTTCTTGAAAAAAAAGATGCCGAGTCTCATTTCAAACAGAGTCAGGATTACGGGATTTCGGAAACTGTCGTAAAACCAACTGTTTCCGATCAGATGACATTGGCAGATGTCTTTACCATTGCCATGAAAAACGAAGAACGTGCAATGAAAATGTATCAGTGTCTTGCTGCTGACTCATCTTCAGAGAGCCTCAAAAAACTCTTTGAAGAGCTTGCCACTATGGAGCAGGGACACAAGTTCAAGATGGAGAATTCCTACAATGATGTGGCTTATGCCGAGGTGTGGTGATTGATGGAAAATGGGCTGTAGGTCAGGGGAATTGCGGTTTTTTAGCTGGCTTTTTTTAACCATTAATTAGCCAGCTTTGATTGTTTTGCCCCAAAAATTTGTTTGAGGTGGAGCTTTGGCTATCTTACGAAGTTGGTCATTGTCTTAATAACCTGCTGAGGAGGTGGAACCTCTTTTTTACCCACCTCCATCAACTTCATAAGCCATGCCATATTTTTCCCAAGAACTGACATGATCTGCTTTCCTTCGCCATCTTGCTCCATCTCTCCTGGATTCATTCCATGAGCAACATTCCAGTAATTGGCACTTGGAATCATCATTTCAGAGTAGAGAAGATAATGGTTCAGGGTATCAATGGTGGGAACTCCGCCTGAACGTCTTACAGCAGCAACTGCTGCACCAACTTTATGTCTTAACATGCCATTATTGACCGAGATGACAAAAAAAGCTCTATCAAGAAAGCACTTCATTGTCCCTGCTACCCCTGAAAAATATACAGGAGAACCTAAAAGAATCCCGTCCGCAGCTTTCATCTTCTGAATCCACTCATTCACAGGATCATCTTCAAATGCACATTTTTCATTTCCCTTCTTGGCACAGGTGAAACAGGCAACACATCCATGAACCTTCTCTTTACCCACATGGATAATTTCTGTCTCAATCCCCTCCTGTTGAAGTTCGGCAACCACTGTATTCAATGCCCCTGCTGTATTTCCATTTTTTCTTGGACTTCCGTTAAATGCAACAACCTTCATATAAAAGCTCCTCTTTTTATTTTTCCTTCCAGACCGGATTTCTCTTCTCAAAAAACGCCTTGACTCCCTCCTTTGCATCCTCTGTAGAGCAGAGTCTTGCAAAGGCTTCATTCATATAATCAAACTGTTTTGTATATTCCATATCTTCAGAACTATAAAATGCACTTTTGGCAATCTGGAGAGCTACTGGACTTTTTGTGGCAAACTCGGCTGCCCATTTGAGTGTCTCCTGCTCAAGAGAATCCTTGTGTACAATTTTGTTGATTAAGCCCATTGCAAGAGCCTCGTCAGCCTTGATCAAACGACCTGAAAGCAGCAGCTCCAGTGCCCGTTTTCGCCCAACAGTCTTTGCAACAGGAATGACAGGACCCACGCAGTTTAGTCCGACATTAATGGCTGTCAGCCCCATTTTCACATTATCAGCCGCAATCACAAGATCGGCAGATGCAACCAGCCCCATACCGTTTGCCGCTGCAACCCCCTGAACCTGTGCAATCACAGGCTTTTTCATTCTGGAGATAGCAACCAAGGGCTTTTCCATCCGCTCTATCCAATCACGATACTCCATGGAGGATTTACCCTCAAGTTCATTCACGTCAATTCCTGCACAGAATGCCTTGCCTTCACCTTTTATAATTATGACACGAATTTGGGAATCTCTATCAAGTGTCATCAGGGCATCATATAGCTCCTGAGCCATCTGTGTGCTGAATGTGTTTAGAAAATCGGGGCGATTGAGACTTATTGCAGCAACATGGGGTGATACGATATTAACTAAAATATTTTGATACTCCATTTTCACCAATCCTTTTTAAAAGTTAAACATCAAATCCTAAACTGTTATTGAAAAAAATTCCGACGCATTCTTCCAGCAGAGCCTATTTAACTTCTCTTCAGAGAGATTCAGGGCAGCAAGTGCTTTGAGTTCCCTGTCCCACGCGTATGGTATATTAGGAAAATCTGATCCATACATAACTCTGTCAACTCTCATAGTATCAAGTTCTGGGATGCTATCCAGAGGCAGATAGTCGGTCAACGCCATGGCAGTGTCAAGCCAGAGGTTGTCATATCGTTCGATCATGCTCTGATATTCTTCAAATTCATCCATCCCAAGATGGGGCACGCACATTTTTAACATGGGGTAATTTTTGATAACCTCCTCAACCTTATGGACACCGCATATTTGATAGGGGTCACAGGAGTAGGCAGGGCTGGATGGCTCTCTGCCTGCATGAATTACTATGGGCAGGCAAGCATCTGCACAGATGCTGTAAATCTCCTCCATATCCTTGGAAACAAGATCAAAACACTGCACATGTGCATGTAGTTTAACCCCTTTAAGCCCCTTTTGAAACGCATCTTTAAGGATATCTGCTGCTCCATCCTCCCCGGGGAAGATGGTTGCCATACCAGTTATTTTTCCTCTGTATTGCTCTGTTGTATCTAAATGTTCTATTGTTTCCACCATGTAATTATTCAGGTATGATGCCATTCCGGGCTTGTGGGCATATTGAAATGCCACAACATGCGAAACTCCTCTGGAGAGTAGAAATGTCAGAATCTGTGTGGTGGTGAGTTGATACCTTATGGTCCAGCCATAACGGTCAAACCATCTCCATACAGCACGAAACAAGGCATCTGGAAAAATATGGACATGGGCATCAACAACCCTTCTAAAAACTTGAGAATTGTGAGGAGTGCAATCTCCTTCAGCATCATCAATCCCCGGAAGCGGAGCCTTTACAGAAAGATACCCTTTTTTAACAGTGGGTCGAGTCAAATTTTCAATTCTCCTTATCTTGTATGAAAAGATATTTGATTATAACGGATTTGGGGGATGAAAACAACACCCTCCCAAAGATGCTGAAATCAAAAAGATGAAAACAATTTCAAAGAGCATTAAAAAAGAATCATATACAAGAAACTAACTGGACATCACTGACTAATTATAATATTTGGAAAAATAGATATTATAACTTTTGCACAAGGGCATGTTTAAATATGCAAAGGCTCTAAAATTGATAAATCTTTATCTATCTTATAAACACCTATTTAGGAGGCATCTACAATGAGAATACGTCAAAAAAAAGAAGATACCACAAAATCTGTTCAGCTAAATTTTGATTTTCTTGCCAAAACTATCCGTTTGCCAAACAACCAAGTTTCAAAGGGTGTTGATGTTTATACTCACTGTAAAATTGTCGGGCTTGTTGCCAGAGAGTTGATTAAAAGAATGCCTGTCTGGATGCAACAAAAATATTTTACAACCGGAAGCGAATTAATAGCAGCAGTTCACGACATAGGAAAGATAAGCCCTGGATTTCAAAAGAAAATTTACAGGAACATTGTTAAATCTGTGGATATGGAGTCCATACAATCCTTTATAAAATCTCTTGATTGGGTTCCGTCTGATCTTGATAGCCGGGTTGGATGGCATTTTACGGTGAGCAAGATCGCACTTGACGGTATTGTCCCTCTTGATATTAGAGGACGCGAT
>CAXNND010000031.1:0-9854 GCA_964203105.1 Desulfamplus sp. | reverse complement strand
AAGGTGTATCAATCTTCATGTCAACGCCTCGTCCTGTGAAACTTATGGCACTGTTTCCCATCCTTTCACACATGCGTACACAAAGTCCGCAAAGGATACAGTCATCGTCCTGTTTAGGAAAACGAGGCTCTTTGATCCCATAATCTTTTGCAAGTTTCTTAAGAAGCGGAACTTCAGGGCATCTTGCATAAAGCATTTCAACAATCAGTTTTCTTCCCTGGTGAACAGCTTCTGTATTGGTTCTAATTTCCATCCCTTCCCATATGGGATAGTTACATGCAGTTACAAATTTTGATTTTCTACCATCAAAAAGCTCAACAGTACATATTCGACACATACCAGCCGGTTCCAGAGCTTTATGGTGGCAAAGCGTTGGGATTTCAACCCCATATTTTTGAGCAACATCAATTACATATTGCCCATCTTCTCCCTGAACTTCTTTACCATTAAGTTTAAAAGTAACCATAAATATTATCTACCTCATAATTATTTGATAACGATTGCATTAAATTTACAGGCATCGTAGCAAATTCCGCATTTAATACATTTGTCCTGTGCCAGTATGTGGGGTTCTTTTTTGTCACCAGTGATGGCATTCTGAGGGCACTGTTTTGCACAAACACCGCAGCCTGTACAGGCGTCCTTATCAATCTCATAATAAAAAAGATTTTTGCATATACCTGCCTTGCATTTTTTATCAATAATATGAGATTCGTACTCTTCCCTAAAATATTTAATGGTTGTCAAAACCGAGTTTGGAGCTGAAGTGCCAAGACCACAAAGTGAAAATTTTTCAATCATTAAACCAAGCTCTTCAAGAAGTTCAATGTCCCCCTCTTTACCATTGCCCTCACATATAGCGGTAAGAATATCAAGAGACTGTTTAATTCCTTCTCTGCAAGGATTACACTGACCGCAGGACTCCTCTTTCAGGAAATCAAGGAAATATCTGGCAACATCAACCATGCAGGTATTTTCGTCCATAACAATCATACCGCCAGAACCCATTATTGAACCCACTTTTGCAAGCTGCTGATAATCAACTGGAGTATCCATGAGACTTTCAGGAATACATCCACCTGATGGTCCTCCTGTTTGAACTGCCTTGAATTTCTTTTTACCAGGCACACCCTGCCCCATATTAAAGACGATCTCTCTTAAAGATACGCCCATGGGAACCTCAATCAAACCAGTGTTTTTTACCTTGCCAACAAGACTGAAAGCCTTGGTTCCTTTACTGTTATCAGTACCAAACCCTGCATACCAGGAGGCACCCTTTAACAGTATTGCCGGAACATTGGCATAGGTTTCAACATTGTTTAGGTTTGATGGCTGATCACGAAATCCTTTTTCAACAGTATGGACATATTTTGCTCTGGGGCGACCAACTTTGCCTTCAAGAGAAGCCATGAGTGCTGTGGATTCTCCACATACAAAAGCTCCTGCTCCTGTTGATATTTTTATTTTAAATGAAAATTTGGTACCAGCAATATTATCACCTAAAAGCCCATAGGCTGTAGCCTGTTTTATTGCGTTCACTAATCTTTTTACTGCAAGAGGATACTCATTTCTAACATATATAAAACCTAAAGAAGAGCCAATGGCAAAACCGGCGATAAGCATTCCCTCTATGATTGAATGGGGATCGCCTTCAAGGATACTACGATCCATGTAAGCTCCGGGATCACCTTCATCAGCGTTGCATATAATAGATCTCTGTCCATGATGTTTTGCACAGGTAGCCCATTTGACACCTGTGGGGAAACCTCCGCCTCCTCGACCTCTCAGACCTGATTCCTTAACAGCAGTAATTATATCCTGAGGCTTGTTCTCTGCAAGAGCATTAAGAAAAGCTATATATCCCTTTTTGGCAAAGTACTCTTCTATGCTGTCTGGATCAATATAACCACAATTTCTCAAGGCTATCTTAATCTGTCCCTTAAAAAAAGGCACATCTTCAACAAAAGGGATTCCTTCCACTGGTTTGATCTTTTTTTGAGGATTCTCCATATCATCTTCAAGAAGAGAACGCGGATCCCTTACCTGCCCAAGAATCAGCTTTTTAATTTTCTTATCGCTGAAATCACTATTTATATAAGCATTGATAATATCGACAATCTTATCTTTGGTTATATTTTTAAATAATATACGTGGTTTATCCTTGGAGATGATCTCAATTAATGGCTCAACTTCACAGTAGCCAAGACATCCTGTCTGGCATATTTCAATATTTTGATTCTTTGAAAATTCCTGTTTTGCCGTGTCAAAGGACTCCTTGGCTCCTGCTGCAATTCCGCATGATGCCATTCCAATATTAACCTTAACCGTTTCAGGAAAGTTAAGCCTTAGCCGCCACTCCTTTTTTATATCTTCTATATCTTTTACGGACTGAATATTCATGACTCATTACCTCTTGTAATTTATTCGTATTTATTCAAAACTGTTTTTATTTCATCAGATTTAATACGACCATGTACATCTTCATTAATCTTAATAACAGGTCCAAGACTGCAACAGCCTATGCAACGAACAGATTCAAGGGTAAATTTCTTGTCATTGGTTGTTTCACCAGATTTAATGTCCAGAGCTTGTCCAATCTGCTCCTGGATTTGCCCTCCCCCCCTGACATGACAGGCAGTTCCAAGACACACAGAGATAATGTTTCTTCCCCTTGGTTTAAGACTGAATGTGCTGTAGAAGGTGCCTACTTCGTAGATTTTACTGTAAGGAATATTGAGTTTTTCAGATACGTATAAAAGTGTTGCTTTGGGAAGATAGTTATAACGGCGTTGAATCGCCTGAAGAATCATAATAAGATTCTCCCTGTCACCGTTAAACTCATTCTCAATTAGCTGGTCAAGCTCCAGATAATCAATCTCTTCCATGTTATTTTTGTTTTGAGTAGTAACTTCACTCATCTGTATTTCTCCTTAATAATTAACAGACTTCAAAAGTACATTATGCTGTAGCAATTTGTTGTGTTACAGGACAGTTCTCGACACAGGCTCCGCATCCGGTACAGCGGTCTGTCCTTATGCTGCGTGCCCTTTTTTTGACTCTGACCTTGAAGTTTCCAGCAGAGCCTTCAATTGATTCAATATCAGAATAGGTTATTAATTCGATGTTTAGATTCCGGCCGACCTCGACCAGTGTTGGTGAGATAATTCACATTGCACAGTCATTTGTCGGAAAGGTCTTGTCAAGCTGGGACATTACCCCGCCAACAGACGGGCTTTTCTCCACGAGATAAACATAATAGCCTGAGTTGGCGAGATCCAGAGCAGACAACATACCTGATATGCCCCCTCCCACAACAACCACCGAACCTGTTACGTTATTTGTCATTTTAGACTCCTAAAGTTTCTATTACTTTGTTGGTTTTTATTCAGTTACTAACACTTTATACTTTACACGGTCTTAGTTTGAGCTTCTAATTTTTTATCGCCCGGAGCTAAAGCTCAGGGCTAACTTTATTAAAGCCCACTTAAGTGGGCTTCTTTTAATATGTTAGCCGATGGCTTTAGCCTACGGCTGAAAGATTGAATAAAAACTAAACTTATGAGTTCAGAGTATATATTCTCATATAGTTCAAATATAAACCTGTCTATTCAGGGAGATATGCTTTATTCAAGGTTTGTTCTAAAGAAAAAGGTGATTGATCAGGAAAAGTAGATTTTGGTAGATCCGTCTCTTTTACAGCAAAAAGCACTGCTTTGGTATATGCTTTCTCAAACTGCTCATCTAATTGATATTTTAAGCTGGGGCTATCATTTAATAAATCAATTATCTCTAATCTCTGCTCTTCAATGGTTGCAAGACAACTGTTACCACGTCTTTCTGGTTGATAGACCCATTTTAAAAGATGTCCTAACAGAAGAGTCAATCTATGAAGTAGTTCACGCTTTTCGCTAACCCCCATGCTCTCTAATTCCTCAATTAAATTAGCAATATCTAAATTAACAAAATCGCCAGATTTCAAAATATCTACCTGCTGCTTTGTCCATGCAAAGAAATCTTTTCCATAAAGAGCCTTTTGCTCAGATGGAAAATTTTCTTCATAAATAGAACTATTTTTGTGCAAGGCTACCAGCATAAATTTCAAATCCCTTAGATTTATCTATAATTAGAGATATAGCTTATAACGCAATCTGACATAAATTTTCCGAACAAACTTAGATTTAAAAGAATGGCTTGTCAATAGAATTTTGATTACAAAAGGTTGAGTAGTGAAGAGGCAGGTTAACATCTGTTCATGCACAGATTTAATAGGGTTTAAACAAAAATCCCCCCTGGTGTACTATCCAGCCAGGGGGGATTTTTGTGGTGTGATGGTTTATACTGCTATGGCGTAGGCTCTTTCTGTAACATTTCTCAATTCATCAGGAGTAAATGGTTTGGGAAGATACTCAACAGCACCTATCCTTGCTGAATCAATGGCAGTTTCAATGCTGGCATAGCCCGTGATGATTATAACCTTTGCAAAGGGTTGAGACCTTGATATGGTCTTGAGAAGTTCGAGTCCTGATACCCCGGGCATTCTCAGATCCAGAAGGACAAGCCGATAAGGTTTTTTATTTATTTTATCAATGGCCTCATCTTTTGATACCGCCTGATCTATTTGAAAGCCATTTTTAGAAAGAATCTTTCTGATATTATTGTTAACTGAAACCTCATCATCCACAACAAGAATGTTTTTCAGCAACGACCGTCCGACAGAATCGGTAACTCGACCATGGTTCAACTTGACAGGATTGAACTTTTTCAATTTTTCATAAGGAATAAAGGCAAATCCGTCCCTGTTCATATATTGAACATATTCAGGTCCTGTAATTGCCACCACTTCATCATAATCAAAAGGCTGGTCAATACCTATCATGGTTTTAGGATTGAATGCCGATACCGCTTTTGCCCTCTTTTTTTCCAGTGCCTTGAGCTTGGGGCAATATTTTTTATCAATTCCTGTCTTACATGTGGTGCCCATTTTTTTCATTACATCGCAGACCATATTGCCGACACTGCAATGAAATTCTTGGGTTTCAGAAGGCTTTTCCAGAAGATTGTCCTGTTTTACGAGATTACTGGCAGCATCGTATCCAAAGTCGATATCAATATCCATAACCTCAATGGCATCTCTCTCCTGGTCCGTGATGTTCATTCTCTCCAGTTTACCTGCCAGAGCCTTGCTTACAGTTATTCTTAACTCATCGGGAGTAAAGGGTTTTGGAATATAGTCAAGTGCTCCAAGCCGGATGGCTTTCATTGCTGTATTGGTCGATGCATATCCTGTCATCATTAAAGTTTTGGTTTCAGGCATCTCCTTTCCTACATGTTTCAGCAGCTCAAGACCGTTCATGTCAGGCATTACAATATCGGAGATAAGAAGAGAAAAAGACTCTTTTTTCATCATTTCAAGGGCTTTTTTGGCACTCTGAGTATGGATGACCTTATAATTATTTTTTGTAAGAATTTTTTCAACATTTTCACAAATGCTAAGTTCGTCATCAACAACCATTATTTTTGTCCGATTTTCCATAATAAACCTCCTGTTAAATTAAGTCCTGTTAAATTAAGATTGATCTGGTTTAGGGTTTCCATCAATGTTATGAAAATAGAATTGCAGAGAGTGTGCCAAAGAGCAATCTTATTATAACTATTTGATTTAATATGTTTTTAATTATGGAATACTCGAACAAACCATAAATCATAGTATCTTTTTCCTATACACTTTAATGTTCATAGAGTTGATTTTTGAACTGGCAGGATCAGCAAGGAAGAACTATGTATTTATAAAATATACAGTGTATAATGGAAACATTTTCAAAGCTGATGGTTCAAATTAGAATGGTAATGATGGCGTTAAATTTTTTCATGGTTTTGATATCCCATGTTTTTTAATGAGAGACTGAAGATTTGTCCGTTGTAAACCAGTCTCGGAAGATGCCCTGGTTATATTCCAGCCATTTCTTGCAAGGGCATTCAAGATAAAATTTTTTTCAATCTTGTTCACCGCTTTTTGCCGGATCTGTTTTTTAAGAAGTTTCAGTTCCTCATTTGTCCTGGGTATGCTTTCAATCATTTCATCGATCTCGCTTATTTCTCCGAGCATGGGAAGTTCTTTTAATGTAATCACGCTCTTTTCAGAAAGAATAACTGCTCGTTCGATAACATTTTTCAGTTGCCTTACATTTCCGGGCCAATTGTATTCAACCAGTCTGTTTGCCGATTTTTCATCAAACTCAACAATGTTTTTTCCCATTTTTTCACTAAATTGTTTGAGAAAAAAATAGGCAATCGGGAGAATATCCATCTTTCTCTCATTCAGGACAGGTATGGCTATGGGATAGACAAAAATTCTATAATAGAAATCTTTCCTGAACAGACCTTGTTCAACCATTTTTTCAAGTTTTATATTAGTTGCAAAAATCAGACGGACATCAACCTTTATGAGCTTCCCACTTCCAACAGGCATAAACTCCCTTGTTTCAAGGAACCGTAAAAGTCTGCTTTGAACTTCCATGCTGGTATTGCTGATTTCATCAAGAAAAACAGTTCCGGTGTTGGCAAGTTTAAAAATACCTGGCTTATCTTTATCAGCACCTGTAAAGGCACCTTTAACATGACCAAATAGTTCAGACGAAAGGAGCTCTTCTGTAAGGGTTCCGCAATCAACAGCAAAAAACACATTATCCCTTCTTTTGCTGTTGGCGTGGACAGCCCGTGCGATGAGCTCCTTGCCGGTTCCGCTCTCACCATAGATAAGAACATTGGAATCTGTTTCGGCAACCTTTTCAACCATTTTTATCACTTTTTTTATTCCAGGGCTTTCTCCGATAAGTTGATGGGAAACAGCTTTTTGTGCTTTATTGGCAATGAGTCTTTGCTGTTGCTCTCTGATTTTTATTTTTTCTACTGCCTGCAGAACAACTGCCCTCAATTCATATGGGGTAAAGGGTTTTGGAAGATAATCAAAAGCCCCCATTTTCATAACTTCAACTGCTGAAGAGACACTGGCATAACCTGTCATAACAATTACAACGGTTTCTGAAAAAGATTCATTGATGTGCTCAATTACCTCCATGCCTCCCAACCGTTCCATGTTCAAATCGGTAATCACAATGTCGGTTTTTTTAAATTCCATAATTTTCAGGGCATCAAGTCCATTGAGTGCAAAACTAACCTCATAATCCTTACTGGTAAGGATTTTTACACAGTTGCGGCAGATTTGTGCTTCATCATCAACAACAAGGATGGAAAATGTTTTTTCAGTGATCATGGTTATCTTTGCTGGTTAAAGGGAGTGTGATATAAAAAGTTGTGCCCTCTCCTACGGTGCTTTCAACCCGTATGTTTCCGTCATGCTGTTCAATGATACCATGGCTGATTGCAAGACCAAGTCCTGTACCATTTTTTTTTGTTGTGAAAAAAGGATCAAAAATTTTATTCAGTTTTTCAGCATCTATTCCCTCACCTGTGTCACTCACTTTGACTTCTATGGACTTTTTATCTTCAAGGTATTTTGAGGAGAGCCTTATCTCTCCACCTGAAGGGGTTGCTTCGATGGCATTCAAGGTCAGATTAATGATAGTCTGCTGAATTTTATCACTATCCATGGATAATTTGGGGAGGTTTTTTGCAAGATTTGATATAAGCATTATATTCTTGAAAGTTGCCTGTTTTCGTGTCAGTACCATACTATCTTCTATGACTTTGTTAAGATCTCCGATTTTTATAATAGATCTGCTTTCGCGTGCAAAATCCAGAAGGCTTTTAACAATTTTACGGCAGCGAAGAACCTCGTTACTGATAATAGTGAGTTCCTTATGCATATCTGTTCCATCTTCAAGATCCTCTTGTATCAGCATGGAAGATGTAAGTATTGTTGTAAGAGGATTGTTGATTTCATGGGCAACACCTGCAGAGAGCCGTCCTATGGAGACAAGTTTTTCCTGCTGCATCATTTTCTTTTCAAATTCTATTTCACTGGTAATATCCTTTGAAACTTCAATAACACCTTTTAACTCGCCTTTTTCAAAAAGAGGATAGCAGGATATCGAGACATGATGTTTATTGTCCTCGTGATCCAGATGAATATGGGTAGCCTTGGATGGCTGTCCTGTTTTTATGAGCTCTGCAAGCGGGCAGGGATGTTGATTGCCGGAACATGGAACTGGATTATGATGGGTGATTTCATAGCAATAGTGCCCAATTGCCTCATCCCTGGTCAATCCAAGTTTTTTTAAAAATGTATCATTAATATCAATTATTTTGTGATCAAGACCAATTACAACAACATATTCATGAATCAGTCCGTTAATCATGACATTATATAATGCCTGGATTGATACCAGCTCCTTGTCGGTATTGCTGTTCATTCTAACTGCATGCTCTATTTCCAGAAAAAGTCTTGCAGTTTGATGGGCTATTGCCCTGACTGTATTACTTTTTTTGGATAAAATATCATTGTAAACATCCATGTTACCAGTCATTTCGACAATAAGATCAATATTATCCATTGCAAAAAGGTCATTATAGTCATTAGTAATAAAAATACCTTTTTCTCTTGCTGCTTCTAAACCGACAGCCTTATCGTCAATGTCTGCAACTGCCACAATAGCAGGATAAATCACCTGAAACTTATATTTGTCAATTATGCTCAACAAAGATACGCAATCACTTCCTGCTCCAACAACAGCTATTCTCATAAAAACCTCCGGCATTAAAAGTGCTTCCATTCTGTATCCATAAATCTAAAATATTTTAGATTAAAGTCTTGTCAATATATTGCATATCTTTTTACAATATATCCATATATGATATACATTATTAAGGAGTATATAAAGTTACCAAACACCTTGTATCATGATTACCAAGGCTTTTCAACTGATGAGGTGTCTCTGAATTGAACTTCATTGACTCACCTGCTATCAATTCGTACGATTTTCCTTCAAGAGTCAGCTCAAGATTCCCTTCCATCACATATATGAACTCCTCACCTTCATGCCTGTATGCAACTGGTTTGTGCTTTTTGTTGGATTCAATAGTAACCATAAAGACCCTCAAATGTTCATTTTCTGCACCTGGTGTGAGGTTTTGATAATAATAATTGCCGGTTCTGCGGGTATATTCCTTTGCCCTGTTCCCTGAAAGGGTGGCACGCTCATCATCGTTGAGAAAGGTTTCTGGGTCAATGCCAAAGACTTCTGATAACTTGATCATGAATCCTACAGATGGAGTGGTACGGTTGTTTTCAAGCTCTTCAATAAATTCAGGGGTTCTATCGGTTCTCTTTGCAAGCTCTTCATGGGTCATTTGATGTGATTTTCTCATCTGCATCAACTTTGAGCCAAAATCCGCTCCCTTTTCATCAGATGCTCCTCTTTCTCCGTTTTGACCATGTTCAGTATTATCACCTGCACCTGGACACGTTTTTCCCAAAAGGCTGTCCGCAAGAGATCTCAACGCAATCTTCTGGATTTTTTCCGTAAGTGCCGGAACGAAAAGGGCAGCATCCTCAACAACTCCAATATCTGCAAAACGGAATATCGGAGCATTTGGATCTTTGTTGATTGCCACAATGGTCTTTGCATCTACGATACCAGCAGTATACTGGACAGCACCGGATGTGCCAACTGTAATAAGAAGTTCCGGTCGGATGGTCTTTCCTGTCTGACCAATCAGGCGATCATCATCAGTCCAGTGCCAGAGAACTGGCGGTCTTGTTGCTCCAATCTGGGCACCAAGAGAAGCGGCAAGTCTTCTTAAATATCTGAATCCCTCAATATTTCCAATGCCTGCACCTCCAACAACCACCTTATCTGCACTTTCAAGGCTCAGCCCCTCTGATTTATCTTTAT
>CAXNND010000030.1:0-9885 GCA_964203105.1 Desulfamplus sp. | reverse complement strand
CCCCATTCATGGTCATGGTAATGTTGCATCAACTCATCGTTACCTACCCATTGGCATCGTTCCATTAATGCTCCTTAAATTGTTATTGTGTAATCGTAACTACTCAGGCATCTAACATATTGAAATAACAGGATAAAAATTTTATAGTTTTTATCAAAATAATTTTGTATTCATATAACATATTGAAATTATTGAATGACAAAAAATTTACTTGAGTTAATCCTGTTCAGCCTAAAATCAATATTGCTTAATATTTACAATATGTTAAGTCAATTTATATATGCCTGAGTAGTTACCAGAATAATTGCAGCGAAGCTGCTTATGTTCCTTTAGATCATATTGGCAATCGCATCACCCATAGCAGCAGTTCCAACCGCACTTGCCTTATTCATGGTCAGATCTGCCGTGTATATCCCCTTGTCAAGCACAGCAGAAACAGCATTGACAATACCGTTTGCAGCGTCAGAAAGATCAAGGCTGTATTGGAGCATCATGGCAGCCGAAAGAATCTGGGCAATTGGATTGGCAACACCTTTTCCTGCAATATCAGGTGCAGAACCGCCTGCTGGTTCAAAGAGTCCGAATTTCTTCTCGTTGATGCTTGCTGATGCAAGAAGCCCCATAGAGCCTGTAATCATTGCACATTCATCAGATAAAATATCGCCAAACATGTTACCGCAAAGAAGCACGTCAAACTGATGCGGATTTTTTACAAGCTGCATTGCCGCATTATCAACATATATATGGTTTAAGGTTACATCAGGATAATCTTTAGCAACTTCAATCACAACTTCACGCCATAGAACCATTGATGAGAGAACATTTGCTTTATCAACTGAGGTTACAATATTTCGGCGTTTCCGTGCAGCTTCAAAAGCAGATCGGGCAATTCTGTCTATTTCAAAGCGAGTATAAACAAGAGTGTCATACCCTTTTTCCTCCATACCTGAACCTTCACGCCCTTTAGGTTTACCAAAGTATATTCCGCCTGTAAGTTCACGAACGCATAGAATATCAAAGCCATCCTGAATAATTTCGGGTTTAAGCGGAGAGGCAAATGCCAAAGATTTGAACACTTTTGCAGGTCTCAAGTTGCAATACAATCCAAAATGTTTTCTCAAGGGCAAAAGTGCCCCACGCTCTGGCTGCTCGTCAGGTGGCAACGATTCCCATTTTGGACCGCCAACCGAACCGAACAGGATGGCATCACTCTCTTCACACAAAGATAATGTTGACTGGGGCAGAGCTTTTCCGTGGTTGTCAATGGCACAGCCACCAACGTCAGCATGTTTGTAGTTGAGCCTGAAACCATACTTTGCACCTGCTGCATCAAGCACCTTTACCGCCTCTTTCATAACTTCCGGTCCAATTCCGTCACCAGGAAGCAGTGCAATATTTTTTTCCAAAAAGAACCTCCTTTTATTTCAATAGTAGATAAATTGGCACGAATAGACATTGTTCATTTGCAACGACAGAAACTCAAGGTGTGGTTGAAATCAGGTTATATGGAACGAGGCATTTAAAGAGCATTGGATTTAACTGCCCGATGACAGGGGAAGAAGAACCATAAAAGAGCTTCCATGTCCGATTCTACTTTTCACAACAACCATACCAGCCCATGATTTGACTATTCCCAACACAACTGCCAGCCCCAACCCTCTCCCTGTGAACTTGGTGGTAAAAAAAGGATCTGGTAGCTTGTAAATATCTTCTGTCTCAATTCCACAACCTGTATCAGTAACCTCTATACAGCCATATATATCTGAAGAGATACTGGTATCAACTGGTAAAATATGAGATTTTACAATATCGGATTTTCCCATTGTATGTGTGACAATAGTGATTATACCTGTATTATCACCAATGCTCTCACAGGCATTAGTGATAAGATGATTAAGAATCTGATGCATCTGACCTTCATTGGCACTTACAATCAGGTCGGTCTCTTTAATATCTGCATCTATGGTTATACCGCTGTGCACCAATGTTTGAAATTTTGGCAAATTTTTCCGACAAAACTCTGAAATATCAATGAATTTATTCTCAACAACAGTCTGTCCAAGATATGTGAGCATCATCTTGCTGACATCAGAAGATCGCCTGGCTGAATCCATTGCATCAATAATACTCTCCCGTGCCAATGAATTATCAGGCAACTCATCAAGAGCCAGTTCCAGATTTCCGATCATAACCTGAAGGTAGTTGTTAAACAGATGAGCTATTCCTCCTGCCATCAGACCAAGGCTCTCAACCTTTTGTATTCTTCTGCTTTTCTCTTCAACCTTTTTCTGCCTTATTTCGGCATGTTTTTTTTCTGTAATATCAACCCCTACCCCAAGAAAATGGTAAATTTTTCCATTTTCATCGAACAGAGCCTGGTTTCTCCATTCCTGATATTGAGGAATGCCTTTACTGTCAATATAAATCTGTTCGTGTGCCTCAACTGGATTGTCTGGTGTCAATAATGCCAGTTTTTTGATTATCTTGTTTGCCTCTTCTGGATCAAGAAAGTCAAAGACCTTATTACCGACAAGTTCATCAGGAGACATTCCGGTAATAGATGCCAGTGTTGGATTGATATATGTGAGTGTGCCATCTGGCAGAAATGCACAGATATATCCGGGAATATCCTCTGCAAGTTTTCGAAACAGCTCTTCGCTCTCCCTCAATGCCTCCTCGGCATATTTCTGCTCGGTTATATCTCGGGCAATTCCTTTAATAAGTAACTCATCATCTGCACAATGTTCTGCAATAGAGCGATCGTTAAGCCAACACCATTCACCGTTTGCATTCATGATGCGATATTCAACTTCAAATGGCTTGCCCATGCCTGAATCCATTATCGCCTTTTCGACTACGGGTCTATCGTCAGGATGGATCGATTTATTCCAGGTAAAAGGGTTTGCATACAGATACTCCAATGTGTATCCAAGTATTTTTTCAACACTTGGAGAAAAGAATATGCTACCACGTTTATTCGAGAATATATAAACAACGTCAGCCATGCTGCTTATTATATCCCGATATTTGCGTTCATTATCCTTTTCTAAATCTTCGTATGTTGGTTTACAATCCATAGTCCAGAAACTTCCCAAAATATATCAGTCAAATAAATCATTTTTTTATAAACCATGCCAATTCTGATTCAGATTTTTGAAATTATATAAAATGTATTCAAGGCAATGTCAATCTGTTTCTTTATGGCTTGAATTTGAGCATTTTTAACAATATTCTATAGTTATTTAAATTCCCGAAGGATAATTTTTGCCCAGATGCTCTTGAGAGGCTACTCGTTAAAATGAGTCTCCTCTTTGAACATGTGTTAGCCTTTTGAAAGATAAGAGAACTTTTTTGTGATATACAATGGAAAAAGAGTACCCGGAATAGCGATCAAGGTGCAGAATATGAAAAATGATACCCATCCTGTATGCTCTGCTATAAAACCTGTTGGTGCAGATGCAATAACGCGTGGAATACCCATAAGACTTGACAGAAGTGCATATTGGGTTGCAGTAAAACGGCGATTTGTCATGGATGCCATAAATGCAATATACGCAGCAGTGCCCATACCACTTGAGATATTCTCAAATGCAATAACTCCGGAAAGCAGCACAATATTGTGTCCTGCCACAGCAAGCCATGCAAAGCAGGCTGTTGAGAGTGCCTGAAGCAGCCCAAACATCCAGAGACTCCTGTTGATGCCAAGTCTGAGCATCAGCACCCCACCTATAAAAGATCCCGCCAATGTTGCCCAGAAACCGAACAGCTTTACAACTGAACCAATCTCTGTTTTTGTAAATCCAATATCAAGATAAAATGGGGTTGTCATGGCAGATGCCATGGTATCTCCAATCTTGTAAAATAAAATGAACAGAAGAATCAATATCGCCCCGTCTCTTGCAAAATACTCTTTTAGAGGCTCAACCACAGCCTCGGTAATGGTTGTAGGTTGCCCATCAACCATTAGAGGCTCAGGGGCAAGAATCACAGCAACCACTCCAGGTATAAGAGAGGCTGCCATAATCAGATAGACCACTGAAAACGGGATATGGTCAGCAAGAACAAGACCTCCGCCAGAGGCAAGTAACATGCCCGTGCGGTATCCATAAATATACATTGAAGAGCCAAGTCCAAGCTCCTCATCTTTCAGATCCTCCCGACGATAGGCATCTACAACAATATCTTGGGATGCACTGAAAAAAGTGACCAACAAGGCACTAAAGGCAACCATCCAGGGTGCTTTAGAGGGGCTTGTCAATCCAAGCAGTGCAATGGCGATAATCAGCAGTATCTGTGAAACGAGCAGCCACCCTTTTCGTCTGCCCAGAAATGGAAGTGTAAAGCGGTCAAAGATCGGTGCCCATAGAAATTTCAGGGTGTATGGAAGCCCTGCCAGAGAGAAGATTCCGATTGTCGCAAGATCGATGCCCTCCTGTTGCATCCATGCCTGAAGAACAGAAATTGTAAGCAGCAGAGGAACGCCGCACGCGAATCCCATAATAAGGGCAACAAACATCTTTCTGTTGATAATGCTATCGAAAATCTTACCCATCATAATCTTGAGATATTCCTCTAAGGTTTTAACTATCTTTGTCTTTTTTTATAGTGGTGACAGATGCAAGGGTAGAGCTTCTTGATTAAATTAATCTCTATAATCAACCATGGAGAGTATCAATGGAAGCGTCAAAACGACTGAAGTGCCTCTGAATTTATCAGACCCAATATTGGCATGATGTTTATCAGATTTTATATGGTCACTATCTTTATCATGTTCAGTAATATTTTGACTATAGCGACCATCACTAATTGCACTATCTGATTGAATTGAGAATGATGCACCGACAAGTTTTGCCCTGTAGCTCATTATCCTTATGCCCATCCCTTTGGTCTCAATTGAGCTGTCCATACCAACTCCATTATCACGAACAGCAAGGTTCAGATTGCCATCCTCAATATCAATTGAAATAACAATTCTGTCTGCCTTTCCATGGCGAATAGCATTCTGAACAGCTTCGCCTATGATATGATAAATATTTATAACTATCATTGGATTGCGAATATCAACTGTTCCCCTGCATTCAAGAGTGCAATCAACCTGATGCAGAAGTTTTGTATTGTTTGCAAGCTCCCGTAAGGACGATTCAAGCCCATAATCAAAATAGGCTGGGCACAGCCCTCTTGCCAAACGTCTTGTCTTGGAGATTGCCTCTTTTATAAGCTCTGTAATTTTATCAGAGAGATTGCCTGCATCATAGGAGTATCCCTGTACCTTGCGTTTCAATACCTTGGTCAGACCCTCAATTCCGATCAGATGTGGACAGAGATCATCATGCAGATCATTGCCAATCTTCTGCCTCTCTCGCTCTCCTGTCTCCATAATACTCTTTTCAAGAAATTTAACCTCAGAGATATCCCTGAGGGTGACGACACTGCCAACAGGTCGTCCATATCTATCTCTATAGACAGAACCCCTTATACTTACATCAATAAATTTACCTGATTTTGATATTCTTCTGGTCTCTGTGATGGAAACAGGCTCACCTCTTAAAACCATCTCAATAGCATTGGCGGTCTCTTTCCAGTTCTCTTCAGGGACAAAATGGTCCATTTTACAGCCAATACTCTCCTCAAATGTATAACCAAACACGCGAGTAAAAGCAGGGTTAAGGTAGCTCACCTGACCATCTATATTATAAACAATAATAGGATCAGGTGTTGCCTCCATTACAGAGCGGTATTTCTCCTCACTCAACTCAAGAGCTTCCTGGGTAAGTTTTCTTTCGACTATTTCAGCCTGAAGAGTTTTATTGTATCGTTCAAGTTTTTCCATGAATGTATTGTAATAAAAGGCGAGCTGTCCCACCTCATCATGCGATCTGGTAGTAACAAATCTATCCGAAAATCCATCATTGATCTCCTGACTAAAACGCATCATAAGTTCACGCAATGGTTTTGTAATTGTGGAACTCAGAAAAAATGTGATCGGAATAAAAATGATAAATGAGGCAAAACCCATGAATAGTATGATACTCCTGATCATATTAAGGGGGGCATAAAACTCGTCAAGATAGCTTCCAGAGGCAACAAGCCACTCATACTCAGGAATGGTATTAAAGATAACGAGTTTTTTTCTCAAATGTTTATCATCTGGATTTTTCCATTCGTAGATAAGTTTTCCATTCTTTTTTTCAAGCATCTGCTGATAAAAACTTGAGGAGAACCTTTTATCCGAAAAGACATTTATCCCCTCAAGTTCCGGGTGGATAATCACATTACCCCTCATATCCATTACATAGGAGTAACCTGTTTTTCCAAACCTCTGGCTTAAAATACTCTCCTTGAAATCGCTGATATTGACAAGTTTTGCAAATTCTGTCCGGTAGGAAGATACTGTGATGAGCCAGTCCCAGGGTTCAAAATAGTTGATATACATAGCTTTTGGCATGGGAGAAGGCTCGCCAGGGTTTTTCCAGAAATATTCGATATATCCGGTTTTCATGGAGATCATCTGTTGTACAAACTGATGATCAGATATATCAAGCCCCTCTGATAATTGAGGATGTTTTAATATTTTTCCCTTGCCATCCAGTATGCACAGATACCCTGTGATTCCAACTTTCTGGCAGAGGATAATATCAGCGGCTCTTGACTTTGCCTCTTCAGGCGTTAACTCTCCTTTGGTTTGTCTGTTATAGAAATGCTGGATAATCTCATAGTTTTTTTCTGCTGTAGCCCTCATATGGTTTTTTATTGAGACAGAGACCGCTGTCCTGACATTATTGAGGATCGCTGTTGTTGAATTTTGCAGCTCACTTTCAATATTATTCTCAACAGTAGATTTAATGATATAGTAGAATGTAAGACTTGTAAGCCCCATTATTATGATGAAGGTGAGAGAGTAGATAAAGAGAAGTTTGTAACGTATTCTGAAATTTTTGATAAAGTTCAGTGGATTAATGTTATATTGTCTGTTTATTTTAAGTGTATTATTGTTTATACGCTTCTGTTTTGGTTGTTTTTTTGCGGTATCCTGGCTGGATTGTTTTTTTATAGTATTCTGGTTGGTGTGCTGTTTTGTGTCACCATGTTTTTTATGTTTATAAGTTTTTCCATACATACGTCACCTGCTTTAATGTATTTTCAAGATCACTTGAGTTGTCAATCATAAAATCGGCATACTCTTTTTTTTGGTCAATTGGCATTTGGGATTTAACCATTGTACCTGCTCTTTTATGGTCAATCTGCTCTCTCAGCATAAGCCTCTCAAGCTGGATTTCAGAGGAGACATGGACCAAAATAAGTTTATCAAAGAGACTTTGAAGGTTCATCTCAATCAGAAGCGGAATAACGGCAATGATAGCTGTTTTGCCCTTTTCAGAAGATATCTTGTCAACCATCTTGCAACTGACCTTCTGGCAAAACAGTTCAAAGATAGCCGGATGGATCAACCGTTCAAGCAATCTTCTTTTTTCCGTATCCTCAAAAACAATCTGCGAGAGAGCTTTTCTATTGAGATATCCACTCCTGTCAACGATACCAGAGCCAAAAGATGCAACAATATCTGCAAGACCCTGAGTTCCTGGCTCCACAGCCTCTCTTGCCAAAAGATCAAAATCAATAATTTCTGCACCCTCTCTTCCAAACATCTCTGCAACAGTGGTTTTACCGGTTGCAATGCCTCCTGTAAGTCCTATCAGCAATGTATTTTTGGCGTTGCTGTGAATAGTGGATTTTATTTGAGCGATATTTATTAATGCGTGCGGTGGGCTGTTTATAAAAGAGCCATCGTTTGACATAGTGTTTGTTGTCCTGAAAATTATGTAATGTTGATCCCATTCGGTTAAGGTAATATTGTGAGGATTTGATAATCTTTTAAATGTTGTCAAATCCATATAGACCTTATATTTACGCTTCTTGAGCAAAGTCAAGACATGATAAAAGAAATATGGTATTGGAAAATGGAGCGGAGTTTGGGAAAAGGCTCTCATCCTCTATATTCTGACAAGGATAGCAAGGAGGTTTTACACAATATGGCATACCATGAGACTCTACTGAAAATGGCAACAGATTATGGAGATGAGGATATTAAATCTGCCATAATAAAAGAGATGAAAAGAGATAGTGGCAGATTAAGCGATGAGCAATTTACATTTGAGATTCTTAACAAAAGCCTTGATGCACGAAAAAAAAGCGATATTCACTGGCTAATAAGGGTAGCTGTTATATCTGGAGATTCTGGAAAATCTGCCAGCAATCTAAATTCTAACGAAAATGGAAAGCCTGACAACAGTTTGAATTATGAGCTAAATGGAAATCATGAAACATATCTACCAAAAAAATCCTCACTATATATCCCATGCCGCAAAAGGGGCAAAAAGGTTATTGTTGCGGGAAGCGGTCCGGCAGGTTTTTTTGCTGCATATGTATTGCAAAAATCTGGCTTTAACGCCACCATCATAGAGAGAGGGTCTGAGGTAAACAGGCGCGAGATAGCTATAAAAGAGTTTGAATCTACAGGCAAATTCAATTCTGTTACAAACTATGCTTTTGGTGAGGGGGGAGCTGGAACATTTTCCGATGGCAAGCTCACCTCCAGAAGCAAACATATCAGCAAAGAGAGAGAGTTTGTACTGTCAAGCTATGTTGAGGCAGGAGCACCAAAAGAGATACTATATATGGCACATCCTCACCTTGGAAGTGATCATCTCAAACAGATCGTCAAAAACTTGAGAAAATCCTTTATCAATATTGGCGGTACAATTTTGTTTGAAACAATGGTAAATGATTTGAAAATTGATGGAAACGGCAAGGTTGAGGGGGTGTCTATCAGTTCAACTACCCCTTGCAATTACGCTGGTAGTAGTATTGATAATAGGATTGATGCCAAGAATAAAGCTGTGGTTAACGGTGAAATTGGGGCTGATGAGGTTATCATTGCACCTGGTCACTCCTCCTATGAAACATACAGAATGCTCATGTCAAAAGGGGTGATATTCAAAACTAAAAACTTTGCCATTGGTTGTCGTGTTGAGCATCCTCAGGAGCTTATCAATATTGCCCAATGGGGGAAAAAGTCCCTGCCTGGTGTTAAAGCTGCCGAATATCGCCTGACATCAAGGGGAGATGGTCGCCTTCCGGTCTATACATTCTGCATGTGTCCAGGAGGGGTTGTTGTTCCATCAACTGCTTACAAGAACGCCAATATTGTCAACGGGATGAGCCGGTATCAGAGAAACGGCAAATTCGCCAATGCTGCCTGTGTTGCTGGTGTGAACCCTGATCGTCTGATTTTAGACAGCGGTGCAGCAGGGGTGCTTGACTGGTTGGAGAGCCTTGAGCATGATTTTTATAGATATTCAGGCGGATATGCCGCTCCGTTCTGCTCAATACAAAATTTTATTGACAAAAAACTTGGGGGAAATAGAGCTAATCCCAACGAGATAAGTTACAGCAACTCGGATAATAATGTTGAATCAAGCTATCCATTGGGGTTAAAATTAGCACCATTATGGGAACTGCTTCCTGTTGAGGTTGCCTCTGCAATTCGTGCGGGGCTGGAGGATTTTAGCCGCAAGATAAGAAATTTTGAGACAGGTTTGATAATGGGGCTTGAGAGCAAGACATCCGCACCTGTTGTGGCAGTTCGTGAAAAAAATTTCTGCTGCACAGGATTTGAAAACCTTTATATGGCAGGAGAGGGGAGTGGCCATTCAGGCGGCATTATCTCAAGTGCATCAGATGGTATAAGGGTTGCCATGTCTATTATAATGTAAATCCCCCCAAAAAAACTGGACAGCTTGTTAATAACATGAATATTTAAACAGGCTCTAAGAGTATTAAAAAAGTTATCTGTAAATCAGCCCAATGATAATATATAAGTGAATA
>CAXNND010000029.1:0-9955 GCA_964203105.1 Desulfamplus sp. | reverse complement strand
TCTTCACCGGCAGCAGCATCCTCGGCATCAGCCTGCTGGGTCTCTTCACCGGCAGCAGCATCCTCGGCAACCACGTTTTCAATGGCATCATTAATACTTTCCCCTTCAGCAAGAGAATCTGCCACCTCAGCAACGTTTTCTCCTGAAGCAAGTGCAGTTAAAAGGGCATCCTGTGTCTCTGTCTGGATACTCTCTGATGCGGCAGTTTGGGATTCAACAGACTGGGCTGCACTGCTGACAGCAGTGTCAACGCTCTGACCCGATACAAGTGACTCGGTTAATGCCTGTGCAAAACTTTCAGTATTGATAGCACCACTGTCAGACCCACCGGTTGCCTGAGTCGATTGTGCCATATTGCTAACCACATCCGCAACATTTTCTCCTGATGCAAGTGCTGACAGAAGTTCTGCACCAGGACTGGATGCACCGGAATCTACCTGTGATTGTGTCTGGGCGACAGTTGTGGCAACCTCGGAAGCCTGAGTCAGTGCACTGTCAATAGTGCCACCGCTTTGAACCGCACTGATTAGAGTCTCCTGAAAAGACTGGGTCATTGATGCCGCAGCTTCAGGAGATAAATCTGAATTGGCAGGAGCGATGGAATCAATAACATTAGCAACATTTTCTCCTGATGCCAATGCACTCATCACATCCTGACCACTGCCTGCTGACTCTGACTGAACCGAACCTGCTGCCGCCTGTATCTGATTGGCTTCACTTTGTGCCTGGTTCAACGCATCTCCAGCCGGTGTTCCAGATGATAATGCCTGGGTCATGGACTGTTCAAATGCCTGAGCATCACCCCCACCCTGCAAGCTGGATACTGTTTCAGCCACATTTTCACCGGATGCAAGGGCTGCTGCAAGCTTTCCCTCTGGAGTCATCTCACCCTGCACAGCATCTGCTGCATCCTGGGATGCTTTGACATCTGCCTGGCCTGACTGCACAGCCTGATCAGCAGATTGCCCTGATGCCAAAGACTGCATAACAGAATCCATGAAGGTCTCAATAGCATCTGGTGACATTCCATCTGTGTATTTGGCAAGAACCTCGTTTATGTTCTCACCGCTGGCAAGCGACATCACAAGTTTTCCTGAATCGCTGACCTCGCCCTGAGTCGCATTTTCTGCCGCAACATTTTCTGTCGCAGCTCTTTGTGCCTCTCCAAGTGCATCTGCTGTGGATTTGCCAGAACTCAACGATTGTTGTAGATCAGACATCAAGTCACCTGCTGCATCGCTATCCTTTGCTACACCTGCCGGCAGATTTTTATCTATCACCTCAGCAATATTTTCTCCTGATGCAAGGGCTGCGGCTAAATTATCCTCTTTTGATTCAGACTCCTTCTGATCATTTATTTTTTCCTGGACAACTGCAAGATCAGCTTCATGCACTGCCTGAGCTAAAGCATCCTCTGGTGATATTCCATTATTGAGATTACTGGAGAGATTCTCCATAAAGTTGTTGACAGATGTCTCAACCTCCTCTGGATTGCCCCCCTGGGCAGCAACGTGATCCATGACAGCCTGTCTGATTTCAGAAAGACCGGCTTCAGAACCAGAACTGCCACTTGTGCTGTCCAGCAGTTTGGTCACAAGAGTCTTCAGGAGTTCGCCACTGTCTGCAACAGGCTGAGTTGTGCTGTTCATTGCATTGTTTGATGAATTATTGTTGGAACCATTGTTGTCAGGCATTGTGTCCTCCTCATGTTGTAGGCGTTTGACAGGCAAGGCGATCTCTATTGGCTGATCTATATATATTTTTACGCTCTATTCTTGTTGTTTTATTATTTTATCGTCTGATTATAAACATTATTGGAGAAGAATTATACCTCCAGATTGAAATAAATTCAATCTGGAGGTTCAAGTTCATCTTTCATGCAGGGCGGTTTCAAGGGAGAGGACAAAAGGTGGAAGCAGATATTCAAGAACAGTTCTTTTGCCCGTGATAACGCTGCATTGCATGAGCATTCCCGGGAAAAGACGATATGGCTTGTCAGGTTTGCCAAAATAGTCCTGTTCTGTGGTGATTTTTATTCTGTAAAAGGGTGGTCCATCTTTTATTACGGTGGAGTCAGGACTTATGTGGATCACCTCTCCGTTTATGTGTCCAAATCTTGCCCCGTCTGATGATGTCAGACGCACCATAACCGGCTGACCGGTCTGAACATATCCTATATCCCCAACAGGAAGACGTGCCTCAATAATCAGACGGTCATCACCTGGAACAATCTCTGCAACAGCACCACCAGGAGGGACAATTCCACCAATAGTAACAAAAAATAGAGATTTCACAGTGCCATCCACAGGAGAGCGAAGCACTGTTCTTCTAAGGCTGTCCTCATTTTTATTGAGTCGCTCATAGATCATCTGTGCTGTTCTTTGCACCTCTCTGAGTTCATTTTGAGCCTCTTCTATAAATGTATTACGTACAAGGGCAAGGCGGCTTTCAGCCTCCTTTATTGAGGCTGCAATTTTTTTAAGGGATGCCTGATCAATTTTCTGCTGCCCTTTAAGGTCAGCAAGCTGTTTTAAAAGATCAAGATGGTTCATACGGTTTGAAAGGCTATGCTCAAGAAGTTTCTGGCTGATTCCAACCTGCTCTTCAAGAAATGTTCTCATGCCGGTACTGCCTGAAAGCCTTGCCTGTGTCTCCTCAATCTGGAACTTATATTGATTGATGAGTTCTAATTGAACCTTTATCTGATTTTCAACCCTGTTCTGTCTTGTCCTGAACATTTCCAACGCATTTCTGGTCAGTTGAGGTTCTGCCTTTTTCATCTCTTCCGGCAATACAAGGCTTTTATCCCCCTTGATCTCCGCATCCAACCTCATTATGGTCACCTCAAGGGATTTCAGATGGATACTTTGCTCTGCAACATCTGCATTGCTGCTTGTAGATTCAAGGATTACAAGAGATTGTCCAGCCTTTACCCGCTCTCCCTCCTTGACAAGAATCTCTCTTATGATTCCACCTTCAAGATGCTGAATCGTTTTAACCCTGCTTGAAGGTACAACCTCACCGGCGGCTATACTCACCACATCCAGTTCACCGTAAGCTGCCCAGACAACAAACGCGACAACAGTAAGCATTGACATAATAAAGAAGAGCTGGCTCTGTTTGAGTCTGGCATATCGGGGTTTATAAGAACCTGACATGACAGAATATGTAGGCTTTGCAGGAATGTCATTGACTTTCGTGGCTGTTTCCTGCACCTCATTGACTCTTGTAGAAGTTTCCGGCATACACTAACTCTCCGTTGTTCTGGCAGGTATGGGATTATTGCTGACATTGGTAACTGATGATATGACGTTGGCTGCTGATTGGACGGGATTGCTGAGTATGAGCTTTGGCACAGGTTTACTATTGAGGTCAAGAACACGGGTTGCCCCCCGAATTATATTTGGATCCTGTGTAAAGACGATCATGGTGTGCCCCTTTTTTGAAAGCTCCACCAGAAGTGAGTAGAGTGTTGAACAACCCTGTTTGTCAAGCCCTTCAGTAGGTTCATCAAAGAGAACCAGTTTCCCGCCAACGGTCAATGCTCTGGCAAGTGCCAATCTCTTTCGATGACCTGATGAGAGATTTGCCCCATTGTTTATTATCTGGGTATCAAGACCCTGCTGGCTCTGGTCAATAAAATCTATCAGACCAGCCTCCTTGATTGCCTGAGTGAAATCTGTCTTATAGTTTTTTGGAATAATTCCTGCTGATGCAGGAGTTTTGTCAGCAATAGTGGTATCTACATTCTCTGCTACAATGGCAGATGATATTGCAGCATCAAGATTTTCCTTTATTGAACCAGGCAGAAACTGGGCATCCTGAGGCAGATATGCAAGCTGGGTTCTCCACCATGAAGGTGAAAGTTGCCTCAGATCAACACCGTCCGCCAGAATCTGCCCCCTGTCCGGCTCAAGAAGCCCTGCGATCAGACGGCAGAGTGTGGTTTTGCCGGTTCCATTTTCTCCTGTAACCACAAGAACCGCACCAGGCAGAATCTCAAGATCAAGGGATTCAAAAAGAGGATGGGACATGCCAGGATGGCTGAACGATATATCCTTGAATTGCACCCTTCCCTGATACTGCTTAAGGGCAATACCGCCCTGACGTTCTGCCTCAATCAATCCAAACTGCTGGATTCTCTCCAAAGCCTGTGCTGCCATGGTAAATGTCTCTCCAAGCTGGGCAAAACGGGAGAGCGGACCAAGAGCACGCATTGCAAGAATGTTTGCCCCAATCAGGGTACCCACAGGCAGATCGCCTTTTACGGCAAGAACCGCACCTGTTGCATAAATGGCAACACTCATCAATAACTGGACACTTCGTGTAATGCTCTGAACAAGATCCTGCTGACCCGATACTTTAGCTCTTTGCTCCAGAAAAGTATCGCAGTTCCCCCCCCACTCCTTTACCATGATCTGCCTGTTATCAAACAGGCGGACGGTGTCCAGTGCCTGATTTGCTGCACCAAAAAGCCCGTTCCCCTTTACAGATGCCTCTGTCACCCTGTTAAGGTTGTTTTTGACCATCTGCCTGCTGATGATCCCAAGAATGAACATAAGCAGCATGAACGCAAGTGTTATTACGCTGAGAATCCATGATAGCCATGTCAGAACAGCTATAAACATGAACGCAAATGGAAGATCAAAAACAGTTGTTATGTTTGAAGGTTTATAGGCATCCTCAACAGTATTTGTTCCTTTGATGATCTCCTGCCTGAGACGCTGTGGAATCCGCTCTAAATATTTCATCCTGCCATGGGTAAGAATGCCAAATGTTCCCATCATCAACTCGTAATTTCTTTTTGCTCCAACATGAACAGCAAGCGATGATCGAGCCATGCGGAATCCAAATTCAAGTAAAATGGCGATACAGACACCAATTGTCAGAGTAAAAAGGGTGGCATCAACACCATGGGAGACGTATCTGTTGAGAAGTTGAATCGTATATAGAGATGATGCAAGCCCAAGAAAGTTGACAAAAAATGATGCAAGTATAAGTTCAATGGTTATAAAGGGGTGATTTTTAAGGCGAAGTAACAGTTCACGCATGGGCTTCCTTCTGTAGTGGGGCAACCATTGCGGTTACCCTATACATTTTTTCATTCCTGTTCGTTGAACATTGATATATCCATGTTTCCCATAACCTCAAAAAGGGAAAACATTCCAAAGGAGATATCCATCTTTGAGGCATGACTATCACTTTTGGCATTGATAAGGGCAGTTTCACCGGCAAGAATATCCATCAAGGAACGGTTACCCAATGCCCGCTCCTCTCTTGCAAGTTTCAAGAATGCTGCTGTGAGGTCTGCCTGCTGGCTTAAACTCAATGTTGTCAGCTCCGCTGTTTTAAGTCTCTGCCATGCAGTACGTGCTGTCTTTTCAATCAGCTTCTCCTTGTCAACAACCAGCTTTGTCTCCTTGAGCATACTCTCTCTTGCTGCCCTGATTTTATTGTTTTCTATCAGTCCAAGATTGATCTTTTTTTTCAGCACAACACTCCCCTTGTACTCTTTTTTATTGCCAAATGTTGCATTGTAATTATCTGAAACATCCCCCTCAAGGGCAAATTCAATATCAGGAAAGATAGACTTTCTCTTTTCGCTTGTGATATCTGTCTCTGTTACAGACTCCCTGTTTCTTGCAAGCATGAGGTCGAGGTTGTTCTGCTGGGCAATTTTAACCACTGTTTCAAGATTTTGCGGGACAGAAGCCATCTTATAAGGTTCAAGAGGCTTCATTTTTGCAACATCATCAGGCAGATTGCCAAAAATTTCCAAATATCCACTCTCTGCCATACTGTACTCACCCTCGTTTCTCTGACGTCTTGACATTGCACCTGCAAGCTGGGATTTTGATTGAAGCACATCTGTTGTGTAACCAAAACCCTCTGCAACACGAACCTCCTCAAGACCTGTCTGGCGGCGTATATTTTCCTCTGATTCAATAGAATATTGAAGCACAATATATGCTCTGTGAAGCCTCTGGTATGCTGTGGCAGCATCAATGACAAGTTTCTGACGGGTTTTTTCAAGGTTCAGTTCCTGTTCCACAAGCTGGCGTCTTGCCTTTTCGACTGCTGCATCTGTTTTGCCAAAATCCCACAACAACTGTGTCAGTTTCAGCTTGCTTTGACTATACTGTGCAGGAAGTGTCGCCTGATACTCATCTTCCCGTCCAGCCTCAAGCGTCAGTTCAAGTTCAGGATAGCGTGCTCCAAGTCTTATTCTTATCTGCTCTTTTGCTGCTCGGACAGCAGCCTCAGCACTCTGGATTCTTTCGTGGTTGGCAAGAACTGGTTTCATAATGTCATAGAAATACCTGTTACCGGATGAATCCTGTAATTCAGGCTCTGATGGTTGAGGATCACTGGATTTTAATGCAGGTGATACATCTTGCAATTTTGTCTCTTTTGAGGAAGGGTCAGCCTCAACACAGGAAATTGAAAAAATTATTGAGCAGACAAAAATAATAACAGTATTTATAAATCTGTATAACATGGGATTCCTAAGGCTATTTTTGTAGGTTTGAGGTATCTTTAGTCAATAACGATATCTTGTCAGCCACAGGTGCTGCTGGTGCAGGCAGAAGAGCTGCTGGCTCTTTTCCTATAATCGGATCCAGAGATATGCCCTCTGATGTAAATTTTTTCCAAACAGCATTCCAGAGCTTGCCCCTGAGAGCAAACTGGTTTTTCCAGTTGGATACCCACACACGGATTACATATTCAGCACACCAGCTTGTTCCGGTTGATTTGATTCCAAGAAACGCATGGGCTGGAGGCTGCACAGCTGATGCATCGGGAATGCTGTCAATAATCTCCTTAAGATATTTAAGGATTTTGTCAGGGTCATGTTTAGTTGATATCTGTACAGGAATATCTATTCTGATGTTATTCTTGGAGTAGTTTACTACAACAGATGTTGCAACAACGCCATTGGGAATTGCCACAACATGGTTGGTCAGAGTTTGAAGGCGGACAGTACGCCATGTCATGTCAACCACATTTACATTGTCAATATCCTTGATCTTGATCCAGTCCCCAATTGAAAAAGGTCGCTCTAAATTGATTATGATACCGGAAAAGACATTGGCAATATTTCCCTGCACAGCCAAACCTATAATCATTGTAAAAAGACCGCTGGTTGCAAGAAGGCTGGTAAGGGTCTTGTCCCACACAAATGCCACAATGGCAAAAAAGGCAAATAGATACACAATAGCCGCCGCAAAATGCCGGATAAGATTTGGAACCTTGCGTTTGGTACGGGCTTCAAGCGGATTCCAGATAAACCGCACAAGGGCAATATTAAAAAGTGTTGCAGGCATTATCCACCAGCACATGTCATACCCCATTATTAAATTCCTTATATAATGGACAGAAATGCTATGATTTATGGCATAATTGACAGAAAGGTTACCCAAAGAGAGGAGAAGCAGAGGCCAGAAAATTATCCTGATAAACCATGAAGATGTGAGCCAGAACATCCCTTTTGTACGGGCATCAATAATACGTGCCATAAAAGTTCCCACAAGTCCGAATATGCCAATGTAAATAAGGAACTCGTCAGGAACAAGCGTTCTGACATCAATTTTGTCCCTGCTAAAAACAACACCGTAATCAATGCGTGAAAAATCGGGATCAGTGCCTCCATAACCAACATACATTGGACTTCCAAAAGAGGCAGTGGTGAAGATTCTCTGGGATAGCCAGGCATCATTCATTCTCCATCCCAAAGCAGGATTGAGTGCCCGTCTTGCATTAAGTTGTCCTCTCAATGTTACCTGTTTGTCAAAACCCATCCCAAGCATGTCAACAACATAGATAACATTATTACGGTTAAGATTTTTATGGTGAAATGAAAGCCCCATCAAATGTTTGCCGTAACTGAGTTTGGTATCAAGAAAATCAAGATTGAAACGAGCCTTGAGACGGTAGAGCCGGAAAGAGATACCTTTCTGCTCGGTGCTCTCAACAGGATCTGTCAGCCTTACCTCTTGAATATCATTTTTAGCACCTCTGACCTCCTTGACAGCATTCAGGAATTCAATATCTGCCGGATTGAACTGCCCCCGATAACGAAACCATATAGACAGATCAAGCACCGCACTATAGGTTTCAATATTTATATCTGTAATATCATGCACCTCAATGCCTGTATAGATAACATTGGTTTTGTACATAAAACGGTCGTTTACATAGAGAATCCTGCCACTTTTTATCTCCTCAAAGTAGTTGACAGAGCTGTTGCTTTTGATCGGTTGAAGCTGGGTAGGTGCGGCAATGATATTATGACCATTATAGATACCAACCTGTACCGGCTTGTGATGTTTATCTGTTGAGGAGAACCATGTTTTTCCTGTAGCACCATCCATGGCACTCTCGGGAGTCGTAAGTGAGTGCAGATAGGTCGCCAATGCTGAACGCAGCGTAGCCATGGATGTTTTATCTTCCGAGTTATTCTTCAAGATTCCCTGAACAGCAAGTTTTGCAGCATCGTAGGCATAGCCTGCAATCCAGTCCGGTGCTGTATGGTATTTCTCCATATAGTGATTTTTGAACTGCTGTGCCTCTCCGCCGGCTGTATCGTAGAGAAGCGGAGCTGACATTACAATACCGTCAGTGTATGAGGCAACCTTGTCCTTATCTTTTATAAGCCCTTCAATCGCCTGGGTAAAACCGGTTGTAGCAATTACATTGGTTCCAACTATAATATTTTTAATATTAGCGTCCCTTGCCTGAACCACAAAATTTGCAGCAGAAGATGCATCACCTGCAAAAAAGATAGTGCCAAGATCCTTCAGGTCTTTGATTTGTGATATTATTTCCCCTATCGATTGAACAGGATTTTCAGGGCTGAACTTGTATGTATAGTGAATCTGTGTTCCAAATCTTGCATAAACAGAGGTAAAGGCATCTGCCATCTCTCTTCCATGAGAGGAGTCAGAATGGATAATGGTCACTATTTTATTGCCAAGAACATTGCGTGCATAGTTTGCAATAAAGCCGGTCTCTTTACTTGAATCTGTAACTGTTGAGTATATAAATGGATAGTTCTCACCCTTTTTAGCCGGAAGTTTCTCGGATGTTTCAGCCAAAGGCTTTTGGGTCTTTTCAGATAAAGGCTCTGTTGAAGAGATGTTGATAAAAGGTGTATTAGCCTTTTCATATACATTACCAACAGCATCTACTGCCTCAGAACCCATATACCCCACAACAGCCACGATTGTGTCACTCCCTGTCAACTCTTCGGCAGACTTGACAGCACCTTCAACACTGTTATGGTTATCTGATTTTTTAAGATCAAGATGTATATCTGTCTCTATTTTCTTGTCTGTATTGAATTCCTCAATCAGAACGCTGACACCCCGCTCCATGGAGATTCCAATACCTGATTCCAACCCTTCAATAGGGGCGGAGATACCGATATGATACGCTTTATCACCAGAATGGAACAAGGTATTTTTTACAATCAATGAACCAATGGTGCTTACAAGCACAATGGAGAGAATTATTGCTGTTAACCTGTATTGCTGTTTCACTATGACTCCTTGGAAAATTTAATAGTATGGTTAAAGTCTGTATATTATGCGGTTAATTGACCCAAATATTTAGGGCATCTGATTAACCCCAAACAGGATAGTTTGTCAAGGATTCTGATTTTCTGGTTTCGTTTTGATTTCTAATTGATTATAATTATTTACCTTGACTTGAAACTATATAGTTTATTATAGAAGCTACATGAAAATTTTTTCAAAAATGAACTACGCTGCAAGCAGCAAAAGGTTTTTTATAATATGTTGAATTTTTTTGAATTTATTAAAAAAAATAATAGAAATAAAGGCAATAGAGCCGTTGATCGTTTAGCCTTTAAGGTAATTTTTCAGTATAATTACGACAACAGGGATTACATGACACTTTTAAAGGATATAAGTGTCAATGGCTTTGGTTTTGTATC
>CAXNND010000028.1:0-10181 GCA_964203105.1 Desulfamplus sp. | reverse complement strand
GCGGAGATGTTACAGTAAGAGATATTGTATCTGATGCGATGTTTGGTAAATAACGACTATCTTGAAATAAGAGTTGATGCTTGGATTTCATTTTGACAACCGCACAATAGGATTCATGTTGACAATTATTCTTTTTGTCAATGTTATGGCTCAAACTCTTTTATTTTTCTTAAAGCCTGCTTTATTAGGCTTAGGATGTATTCTATTTCTGAATCATCTTTCATTTGAATTTCGTAAGCTCCATTTCCCCAATGTCCAACATTAGAAACATCCCTTGATATTTTGCGGGTATCTTCTAATTCCCCACTTTTTAAATTCAGATATATTTTTAACCCTTTTTTGAGCAGAACAATATCTGTAAAACTTTTTTTATTAACTTGAAATCCGATAAAGTATTTCTTAGGATTTATGCTAATATTATCGTCAAAATTACAGATCGATTCCTTTATTATTTTGTAGATTTCCTTGATACCATCTTCTATTTTATCAATATGTTCTTGCTCAGTAAAAACCTTAATTTCCTTGCCCACTTCTTCAATAGTTTTATCTTGTTTTGAAATAGTATTTATACTTTCCTTGGATCCTGATGTTTTAATCTGGGTATAAGATACTGTTTTGTTTTTGAATCTTTTTACTTCCCATAGCTCAATAGGCAGGTCTTTAAAATTAATCGCTTCTCTTTGATATGTTGTGAAAGATGGGGATAGAAAAATTACTTTTGATTGCGACCAATCTACATCATTTCTTTTTAGAATTGCCTCTGAATTTTCGTTATATTCAAGTATAAAATCAGATTTATTATTAAGCATCAATGAAAGATAAGCATATCCTTGATCTATAACGCTATAGTTTTTATCACGTTTGTATTCTATAATGACAAAAGAATTTGTTTCTTTATCAAATGCTGATGTATCAATTCGGAACTGATTGATTGAAAATTCTGTTTTTACAAATTCAAGTTCAAAAATGCTTTCTAAATTTGCCTCCGTAAGTGTTTGAATATCTTTTTCAAATTTAAACTTATCTTCTTTTATGTATTCTAATTTGTTATCATTATCTATTTTAAACAGAGGCATTTACTCTCCTTTTAGTAGAGAGATATATATCCTTAAAAACTCTGACGTTTGATTTAACCATAAACTATCATTGTTCCTTATAAAAAGTAACCACAGGCTCCTTCAATATCAGGGCAATAGCCTCTTCACTGGTTTTTGCAATCTCTGGAAACTGGAAGGTCAGACCCGCAATCTGACGTAAGTTTTCACCTGTTCTAAGAATCAGGCGGGCAAGGTCTCCTTCTGCAAAAACTGACCGTTTGACTACATCTTCCCAAGGTTCATTCTGTGCCCATGAAAAGACAGTGGCTGCTGGCTGAAGATAAAGGTTAGGAGCATCAAATCCCTTGACGATCATCCTGCCTGCAAAGGGTCTTAAACCTTTTCTCAAATCCAAAAATTCTCTTGTCAGAAGTTTTGGCAGCACCTGCTTTAACATGCTCTCATCATCAAACTCCTTTTCATTGACAAATGATGCCATTATTGCGGCAAGCAGAGACGGATCATCCTGGGGCAGAAGTCCATGTTTCAGGCAGTAGGCAACCATAAGAGGTGCGTCAATTCTCAGCTTTGATGCCCAAACTCCATCGTCAGTCAGAGTGCCATCTTCTGTGACAAAACCCTCCTCCTGCAGAAAATCAAGGTGTGCAATAAAATCTTCCCAGAGAAATTCCAGTTCATGTCCATAGGTTTTTCTTGCATATTTTCCCTGTTTGCCTCTGTTAAGCATGTAGGATGCAAAGGATTTCTTTAAAAGCCCTCTTATCTTCTCGGGGGAATGTGATAACAGAAGATTGAGCACCATTGAAAAATCAATCCGAATCTGGCTCTGTACATCAACCGGAGGGGCAGAAACCATACGTGATGCGTGGTCAAGATCCATGAATTTTCCGGGAAGCAAAATTGCAAAGCCGATGTTATCCATCCCCCGTCTGCCAGCTCTACCGGTCATCTGTTGAAACTCGCTTGCTGTGAGTGGAAGAAAATCTGTGCCATTGAAACGATCAGAGTTTAGAATTACAACGCTTCTGGCAGGAAAATTCACACCAGCAGCAACAGTTGATGTGGCAAACATGGCATCCAACAACCCCTCGGACATAAGGGTTTCAACAACTACCTTCCATGCCGGAAGTTGTCCGCTATGGTGAGAGGCAGAAGCTGTCTTTTCAACCTGTTCACGTTGGGCATGACGGGCAAGATGCGGGGTCACAGAGACAAGCTCCTCTATACGGCGAGCCAGGGCAGCTTGTCGCTCAGGCTGGGCAGATATAAGTTCAGTGTTGCAAAGCCTTATTGCACCATCACAGTCTGACCTTGATTTGAGAAAAAATATGGCTGGAAGCAGATCAAACTGTTTTAACACCCGCATAATATCGGAAAACTTTGGCAACCTTCCAGGGAGGGATATTTCAGGAGGAGCAGGGTCTTTGAGAAACTCCAGGGTCTTTTTGTGTAAAAGTGCTTTTTTACCGGGTTGATGGGCATTTTTCAACAACGGCTGAAGTCTTCCTGATGGGTGAAAAAAAAGTGGATAGAGAGGAACAGGGCGTCGGCTCTCCTGTATTACGTGACATTTTTTTCCACGAATTGCCTCAAGCCAGCCGGCTATATGATCAGGGTTGCCAATTGTTGCAGAGAGCATAAGAAGAGGAATTCTGACAGGCAGATATATTATTATCTCTTCCCATACCACACCACGCTCCTCATCGCCTAAGTAGTGGGCTTCATCTAAAATCACCAGATCACAGTTTAAGTCTTCTCCTGTGTGCATTGCATCATAGAGCTGATTTCTAAGGATTTCCGTAGTTCCGATCACAATTGCCGCATCAGGATTCTCTTTAGTATCGCCGGTGAGAATGCCTACATTTTCCTTGCCAAATGTTTCTGAAAACTGGGCATAAATTGAGTTTGTCAGAGCTTTAAGCGGGGTTGCATACCACACTTTTTTCCTGCGCACCTTATGGGCACCGCGATCAAATTCTGGATCAATTTGATCTGTAATATCAGAGAGTAAGTCGGAAGCATGACTTGGCGGATTTGATGCAATGATTCCATGTGCCGCTCTTTCAGCAATCCAGGTTTTACCAGAGCCTGTCGGGGCAGATACCAGACAGTCAAAATGTTGAATGGCATCAAGTGCTTTGAGCTGAAATGCATCTGGAGAAAATGGTTTTTTTTCAGGAACTCCAATTCTGGAGAAGACGCTCTCAAGTTCAATGTCAGCGTCAGGCTTTATCAGTATTTTTTTTTCGTTATCAGGTTGTCTCCTGACTTTATAATATCTTTTTTTCATGGAGGGCATAAAAGCACAAAATATTGAATCTTGCAACTGAATTGAGTTTAATGTAAATTGAAAATAACTTTACAAACATTAAAAATAATGGGGCATATTCCTATTGCTGCTAAAATCTGTTGACAGCCAAAATTCATAGATAATCAAAATCAACCTCTAACCTTTTAAAGCCAAAATCTTTGGTACTCTGATTTTTAATATTATGCTAATACAACTTAAACGCCTTAATTTTTACCTTATTTTTACTGTTGATCTGCTGTTGTTTGCAGCATCCTTTTTTTTTGCCCACCTCATAAGATTTGAATTTGTCTTTTCCGAATCCATTGCAGCCCAGAACTTCTCCCTTCTTCCTTTTGTTCTGTTTATCAAGCCAGCAGTATATTTTTTCTTTGGGCTTTATAAGGGAATGTTCAGGTATGTGGGAATATCGGATCTTTGGAATCTTTTTAAAGCATCTATTGCAGCAACTCTTCTGATTCTTTTTGGCATTTTTATTTTCAGCAGATTTGATGGATTTTCCAGAGCAGTCCTGATTATCGACTGGTGTCTAACATTTCTTTTGACTGGCGGACTTCGTATTTTAATTAGATATATGTATCATACATATTTAAGTCAAAAGAGTAATGGAGAGAAATTCAGCTTTTTTGGACCCAAAAATCAGACTCCCATACTTTTGATTGGAGCTGGAAATGCAGGTGAAA
This sequence comes from Desulfamplus sp., assembly GCA_964203105.1. GTDB lineage: Bacteria > Desulfobacterota > Desulfobacteria > Desulfobacterales > Desulfobacteraceae > Desulfamplus. The sequence continues at coordinate 6,132 of CAXNND010000028.1, read as the reverse complement.
AGATATTAAGGGAGATGATTGACAATCCTCGTCTTAACTATCATGTGGTTGGTTTTATTGATGATAACCCTGATAAAAAAGGGAGAGCCATTCATGGAATACCTGTTTTGGGTAAAGTGAATGAACTCAAAACCATTGCAGAAAAACATGAGATAGAGGAGATAATCATTGCAGTTCCATCTGCCACTGGTGTTCAGATGAGAACCATTCTTGATGCATGCAAATCATGTAATATAAACTTCAAGACCATGCCAGGATATGGCGAGCTGATCGATGGCAAGGTTAGCGTCAAGACACTAAGAGATGTAAGATACAAGGATCTGCTTCGTCGTCAGCCGGTGGAACTCGACAGTGAACGGATTTCAGATTATTTAAAAGGAAAGCAGGTGATGGTTACTGGTGCAGGAGGGAGCATTGGAAGTGAACTGTGCCGCCAGATTATAAAATTCAAACCTGGAAATCTTATCCTTTTGGATTCGTCAGAATCGGGACTCTACAGTCTCCAGATGGAGCTAAAACATCGTGCTGGATATCAGCGTTACTGTACAGTGCTTGGATATGTTGAAGATGAATCATTGATTGACAAGGTTATGAAGCGTTACAAGCCCGATGTTATATTCCATGCTGCTGCCTACAAACATGTACCCATGCTTGAGAGAAACCCATGGCAGGCAGTTCTGAATAATATCAGGGGTAACCACATTCTGGTACAAAAATCTATAGAATACAATGTGAGCCATTTTGTGCTGGTATCTACAGACAAGGCGGTCAGACCCACCAATATTATGGGGGCAAGCAAAAGGGTATGCGAACTGATTGTCCAAAGTTATTATGGCAACGGCACTAAAATGATGGCAGTAAGGTTTGGCAATGTGGTTGGCTCTGCTGGCTCCGTAATTCCGCTCTTCCGTGAGCAGATTGAACGGGGCGGACCTGTGACCGTGACCCACCCTGAGGTGACACGATACTTTATGACAATACCAGAGGCATCCCAGTTGATACTTCAGGCTGGTGCAATTGGAGAGGGGGGAGAAACATTTATCCTTGAGATGGGAACATCTATCAGGATTGTTGATATGGCTCGCGATCTTATCAGGCTCTCGGGCAAAGAGCCTGATAGTGATATAGAGATTCAATTTACAGGACTCAGGCAGGGGGAAAAGCTCTATGAGGAGCTTATTACAGCAGATGAGGGAGTAGTATCCACAAGCCATGAAAAGATTATGGTTCTGAGATCCAACGGACACTGGAACGGGCTTGGAGATCAGAAGGCATTCAGGAGCACTCTTAACCGGCAATTAGAGGAGCTTTATAATGTAGCTCTCTGTCATGATGTATGTGGTATCAGGGATAAAATAAAGGAGATTGTTCCTGAATATAATGTCCAGGAGAGCATCTGTGTTTTGTGATAGCCAATATTTCATAACTTTTACCAAACTGTGAAATACTGGTAAAAAAAATGGTTGGTGTTCAGAGCTGTTGAACAGCTAAATATCAGACTTGAAAAAATCCTCTGTCTCTGTAACTGGTATATCCTGCTCTTGAATCTCACCTGATGACTCTATAACCCTTCTTGTGGGTAATACACCATCTTTAAAACACTCTTTTATAACACCATACTCGTTGTCAGACAAAAGACCGGTATTAGGATCAACATTGTGGAATACAACCCCCTCTGGAACATTAAATTCCATTACAGATGAACCCTCTAATGCACCCTTCATATAATCTAACCATATAGGGATAGCGGATCTGGCACCGCTCTCCCCCTTTCCAAGAGATTTTTTTTTGTCAAACCCTACCCATACGCCAGTAGTATATTGTGGAGTATAGCCTACAAAAAGTGCGTCATTCATGTCATTGGTAGTGCCGGTTTTGCAGGCTGCTGGACGCCCAAGTTCTTTAGCTTTCATTGCAGTACCTGATTGAACAACACTCTCCATCATATTTGTCATAATATAGGCGGTGCTCATATCAATAACCTTTTCCTTTTTTGACTGAGCCTCTTCAACAACATTATTGTCCCTGTCAACTATCTTTGTAGCAAATATAGGCTCAACTAAATAACCGAGGTTAGAAAAAACTGTATAAGCTTTAACAAGTTCTATAAGAGACAAATCACATGATCCAAGGGCAATGGATAGATTTTTTTCGATAGGAGAGGAGATACCAAGTTTTCTTGCATATTCAATCACATAATCCACGCCAATATCCTGTACAATTTTAACAGTGACAATATTACGTGATTTGACTAAAGCCTCCCTAAGCCTTGTTGGTCCATAAAATGTCTCACTATAGTTCTGTGGCTTCCATATCTTGTTGCTGCCATCTTTAAATGCAATCGGAGAATCAATAATTATTGAGGAAGTTGTATATCCCTTATCAAGGGCAGCGGCATATATTATGGGCTTAAATGCAGAACCAGGTTGACGGCGCGACTGAATAGCCCTGTTAAACTGGCTGTTGTGGTAATTTCTACCGCCAACCACTGCCTTGACATGTCCGCTCTCAGCCTCAATGCTTATCAAAGCACCTTCAACCTCCGGTTCAAGCTCCAATGCAAACTTCCACTCTTTAGTTGAAATTTTATCCAAAGATTTTACTGATACAATATCGCCTATTTTGAGAATCTTTTCAGGTACAATATTTTTGACACTATCTTGACCTTCATTCACCAGTTCAGAATCAGACTCATTTTTATTTTTCATTGCCCATGCTGTACCGCTGAGATCAATAACACCTGCATTATTACCAATTTTGACCAGTGCAATATTTTTATCTGACTCAACAGCGGTAATGACACCCTTATAAATATTACCCTGCTCCAACACACCCTTGTTTGGAAGAGATGCTGCTATTTTCCTACTAAAGGAGTCAATACCAAGAGATGAAACATTTTTAAATGTATTTCCATATCCATGACGTTTTTCAAGCTCCTGAAGACCTCTATTAACTGCATTTTCACCATTTTTTTGCATAGCCACATTGACAGCCGTATAGATGTTGAGTCCCTGATTGTAGAGCATATCCTCCCCATATTTTTCAATCATATGTCTCCTTACATATTCGGTGTACCACGGTACTGTATCAATGAACCAATTTTTTTTAGGATAAATATCAAGGCTTACAGCCGTTGCCTGACTCATCTCATCTGTTGATATATATCGCTCCTCCTCCATTCGTTTGAGCACATACAACTGCCTCTGCTTTGCAAGTTCAGGGTGCTTAAATGGAGAGTATCGGCTCGGAGCCTGAGGAAGACCTGCTAACATGGCACACTCGGCAAGATTTAAATCTTTTGCATGTTTACCAAAATAATTTTGAGCCGCCGCCTCCACACCATATGCACCATGTCCAAGATAAATCTGGTTCAGATAGAGAAAAAGGATATCATCTTTGGAAAATGTCCTGTCAATACGGTAGGCAAGTATAGCCTCCTTGATTTTCCGTTTGTATGTCCTTTCAGGCGTGAGCAAAAAGGATTTTGTCACCTGCTGTGTGATAGTGCTTCCACCCTGAACTATGGAACCAGCCCGCATGTTTTTAACAAAAGCCCTGATAATACTGATCAAATCAATACCTACATGTACCCTGAATCGTGAATCTTCAGCCGCCACAAATGCATTCATCAGATTAGCTGGCATGTCAGAAAGGGGCAGGACTATACGCCTCTCCTTGTAAAACTCTCCTATTTTAGTGCCGTCATCTGCAAAAATATTAGTGACAATTGGGGGTCTGTAGTCGGCTAACCTGCTGATTTTAGGAAGATCGCTGTTTATATGAAGATATAAGATTGTCGTTGCACCTACTATACCTGTGATACAGAGAAATGCAAATCCCAATGCCCATTTAAGAAGGATGGAAAAAATACTCTTTTCTCCTTTCTTCACTTTTTTCCCACTCAGTAGATGCCTATCAAATGGTTTTTCCTCTGGCTCATCCTCAAAAAACTGCTCACTATTTTGATTGATAGATATTCCATTGAAAGGCTCGTTATCTGGTTTTGACTGATCATATTGAAAATTCTTCTTGCTTGAGGTTGCTCTGCTAATAAATTTTTGTTTTAAACTCTTTAATTTATTGAAACTATTGAAAAAATTTCCATCTTTTTTTTTTCTCTGAAATGCTCTTTCCTGAAGATCGAAATCATCTTTTAATGTTTTCATAGTTTTATATCAGTATCCTGAAATATTTTAGATTTATCCAATATCTTTGGCTGTTTGTAGTAGCAGATAAAAAGCAACATGGCAAGAATATTGATTATTCCGAACAATAGCCTTGATAACTCTTTGCAATTAAACATTAGAGAAAAAACCTAAAAATAATTTGATATTTGTTCCATACAAAGTTATAAACCATCTCTTCAAAGTTATAGATAACTTTGAAATCTTTACACAAGATAACGCTTTACAATAATATGTCAGGAGGCGTAGTTCAATGTATGCAGTAAAGAGGAATAAATGTTGATCTATAGGGAAAATATATTAAATGATAAACCCCGTTATAAAATCTGATATACAACCTAATTTTTATAAAACAGGAGGGCTTGTCCCTGCGATTGTCCAGGATTATTCCACAGGGGAAGTGCTTATGCTTGCCTATATGAATGAATCTTCATGGAAAGAGACATTAAGTTCAGGAATGGCAACATATTACAGCAGATCCAGAAAACAGTTATGGAAAAAGGGTGAGACATCCGGTAACCTCCAGGTTGTAAAAGAGATCAGGATTGACTGTGACGAAGATACAGTATTGCTCAAAGTAGAGCAGATTGGCAATGCAGCATGTCATCTTGGATATAGAAGCTGTTTTTTCAGAAAGGTTAATCAGGATGGAACTCTTGATATTGTTGAGGAGAGAATTTTTGATCCTGCAAAGGTATATATTACAAGATAAACAAACTGTTATATGGTGAATATTTAAAAAGGCTCTATCAAAATTTTAAAAGATTCTGTCAAAATAATTTGTATCAAACAATAGAGTAATTTACTTGGGGGATTGAAATTGAGATGAAAAAACTATTGAAACTGGGCATTCCAAAGGGAAGTCTTCAAGATGCCACAGTTGCCCTGTTTAAAAGATCAGGCTGGAAAATCAACGTAAATGGCAGAAGCTATTTTCCTGATATTAACGATGACGAGATTGAATGTGCCCTCTGCCGTGCCCAAGAGATGTCAATTAACGTGGAGAGCGGTATAATTGATGCTGGACTTACAGGCAAGGACTGGATTGCAGAACATGGCTCGGATGTCCATGTGGTATCAGACCTTATCTACTCAAAGATGAGTGCAAGACCTGCAAGGTGGGTGCTTGCTGTTGCCGGAGATTCTCCAATAAATAAACTTGAAGATCTTCAGGGCAAGACCATTTCAACTGAAATTGTCCAGTTTACAAAGAGATATTTTGCAGAGCGAAACATCAATGTAAATGTAAAATTCTCATGGGGTGCAACGGAGGCAAAGATTGTATCTGGGCTTGCTGATGCCATTGTTGAGATCACCGAAACAGAGAGCACTATCCGTGCCCATAACCTTAAAGTTATCCATGAGATAATGCAGACAAATACCCAGCTAATTGCCAATAAAGCTGCATGGCAAGACCCTGCAAAGAGAAAAAAGATTGAACAGATAGCATTGCTGTTACAGAGTGCTCTTGTGGCTGACCGGATGGTGGGGCTTAAAATGAATGTGCCTCAATCAAAGATGCAAGATGTTATTGGATTGCTTCCAAGTCTGAACGGTCCAACTGTCTCTCCACTCTATAAGTCAGATTGGTTTGCAATTGAGACAGTAGTTGATAATGATGTTGTCAGAGATCTGATTCCTGAACTTATAGGTGCCGGAGCAGAGGGGATAATTGAATACGCGTTAAACAAGGTTATTTAAAACAGGCAAGGTTAGGAAAAACAACCTGTAGAGAGCATGGGCAAAAAGCTGTTCTTGATTCTCTACAGTTGATTGTTCTTTCTGTGCCAATCAGGGCATTGTCATTTATATCATGGCATTTTAGGTTATATTATTGAACAACCGTGTAAATCACCTGCTTTCCATCAAGAGTCCACATTTTTAAATCCACAGCACCATCGCCGTTGTAATCGTTAGCCTCCCACGCAATTCCAAAGCTGTCCTTATT
>CAXNND010000027.1:0-10342 GCA_964203105.1 Desulfamplus sp. | reverse complement strand
ACGCTCTTTTAATAACAAATCAAATTTTGCCGATAATAAAGGTTCTAAAGGTAAAGGTGAATATATCGGACAAAACTCTGCAACACAGGTAATAATCATTACCGGGCATGGTGACGCTGATAAGGCAATTGAGGCACTTGATCTTGATGCATCTGATTTTATCAACAAGCCTGTAGAAAAACGGGCATTGGAATCCGCCCTGAAAAGGGCTGAATTGCGAATAAGGCAGGATACCAGCCAGAGCACTCTTGTTCAAAAAATATTCGGAACTACCCTATATCTTGAAATTTACGGAAAACTCACATCCACATCATCTGTAGCAGAACAGTTGAATAAAAACTGTAATAAATCAGGTACTGGTGATAAATCTTTTTTTAATGGCGGATCGGTTTTGAATGATACTGATTTGATTTTGGATGGTGACTCGATTTTTAGGGGTGTCAATCAGCTTGATCTCAAATTTTCCTCTGACTTCTCGATCAACAGGGATGGAATTGGCTGGCTTACCGGTTTCATTGAGTGGGTTCGGGCTCATGGAATCCAGATCAGCATGAGCGGGCTTTCGTACAACTATATCCGATTTTTTCAGATGGTAGGTCTCCATGAGATTGCCAATATTGTTGAGGCAAAATATGATGAGTAACTGCACCACCTTTGGATTGCCACAGGTTAAGGATGTGATTCCCCGCCACAGACTTTATAAACAGCTTGACAGCGGTATGGACAAGCCTGTCATTCTGATTCAGGGGCAGGCAGCACAGGGAAAATCGACACTGGTTGCATCATATCTGAGTCGATACGACTCTCTCTGCGACTCTTCAGAATCTAACAAAAACAGTTTTGCATCTGCTGAATCACCTCTTGCCAAAGACAGATGTTTATATTTTGCAACTGCTCCTGTATGGCTACATCTCAGCCATAGAGAGTCTGATCATACCAGTCTGTTTGCCCTGCTCGTAAATGCCCTTTCACAGAAACATATTGTTACAGCGTCTCCAGTAATACTTGGCACTGTTGAGGATATTTCGCGTCAGGTTGATATTGTGCTCTCCATTTTGGATTCAATAGCAAAGCCTTTGACCATAGTATTTGATAACCTTGAATCCATTGACAAGAATGGCTCTGCCTATCTGCTTATCCAGAGCATTGTGAACCATATCAGTTCAAAAAAATTCAGGGAGACTTCATCAGGGATAGAAGATTGTTCTGACCTAACGGTTGACACCCCTACAGTTGCCCGCTTTAAAACAGGTGTTCGTATAATTCAGCTTTTTTTGATATCAAGAGAGATTCCTCCTATTGATCTTTCACAATTGAAAATAGAACATGGTTTTCTGGCAATTAAAAACGAGGAGCTTGCATTCACCCTTGAAGAGACAGGAGAGTTTTTACAGAGCCACTGCAATGGCAGGATATCCCCAGATTTGGAAAGAGACATCCACACCATTACAGAGGGTTGGCCCGGAGGTGTTGCCCTTATCTGTGAATCAATATCAAGATCAAGTGATATGGAAGCCTTGTCTTTTCCAGGCAATATAAAGGATGCAAAATCAATACATATCACCGCACAAACCCTTGACTACTTTTCCAATGAGGTTTATGCACTTCTGCCCGGAGCTATAAAACATTTTTTGATACGGGCATCTCTTTTTGACGAGATTGACGAACAGATGGCAACTCATCTTTGCGACACACCAAACGGAGATGAAATCCTCATCTACCTTGAAAAACGTAGTCTGTTTATTCAGCGTATGAGCGGCATCTCGCCTCCGATGGCAGGTGCTCTATTGTATCAGGCTGATAAGCCCGCCCCTGCCTATTACCGTTTTAACACTCTGTTCAGACAGTTTCTTTTCAAGGCACTTATCAGAGAGATATCTTCTGATGAACTAAAAGCATTAAACGGCAGGGCTGCCCAATTTTTTGAAAAAAGGGGAGAGATTGAGCTTTCAGTGCGTTATTATCTTGAGGCTGAAGACTATAGCATGGCAAGTGACATGATTAAAAAATGTGCCACGGATCTTGTGGTCAGAGGCTATTTCCCCAAGATTGGCGGATGGATAGAGGCTTTGCCAGAGCCTGTTGTCAAAAATGATCCATGGTTAATATATTATCTTACAGTGACTCGAAGAATTCGCGGTGGCACAAGAAACGTTGACGATTTTCTTGCTGCCATTAAACTCTTTGAGGCAAGGAACGACACAAGAGGAACCATGCTTGCAACCGCACATCTGATTGAGGCAGGGGTCTTTGTACGAAAATCTCCTGCCAAAATTGCAGAGTGGATAAAAAAGGGGGAGAGCCTGCTTTTACATGTGACAGATACGCCATACTTTAATTGGGCAAGAGCACTTTTATGGCAGCAGATAGCCTTTGGATACATTGCAGGAGAGGTTGATATTCATAAGGGTTTTTCATCGTGTAAGAATGCACGGATACTCGCAAAACGTATCGGCAATCATGAGATTGAGCTGAATGCCTCTATTGTTATGGCGTTTGGCTATGTACGTATCTGTAACTTTTCCGGTGCAGAGAGGCTTTTAAAGGAGATTCAACCTCTGACCAATGAGGATATACATCCTGAATATCGCACCTTAAAGCATATCATCAGAATTGATTGTGCACTCAGACAGGGAAGTTTTGAAGAGGCTGCTCAATATCTTCAGGAGTCTGAAAAGGATGTTGAACGATTTGGGCTTATTTTTCTCTATCCTGAATTTATCGAACTCAAAGCAATGCACAGGATATATACCGGCAGGTTCAGGGAGGCTACAACCATTGCTGATCACCTTTCCGATTTTTCTATTCTCTCTGGAAACACATTTTATCTTGCACTTGCCCACCATATCAAGGCGATTATACATTACCATTCAGGTTCTCTGCAAAACGATATCAAACCTTTTCAAAATCATGGCAAAAGCATTAAACATTTAGATAGAGCGGCATCGTGGTTGGGGACAAATACGTTGTTTCAGGAGGCACAGAGTGAATCAGAGCAATCTCTCTGCCTGCTTAACCAGCAAAAAGGGGAAGATAGCCGTCTGTTTGCGGCAAAGGCTCTTGATGGTCTTATCATGATGCGACTGGGAAGGTATCAGGATGCAGAAAAATCACTTGTTCAGGCATTTGAGTACTTTGAGCATGTCTCTTCAGGAGTCTCATGGTGTGAAACCAAGGCAGCGTTAGGGCTGCTCTTCTGGAGATGTAGTCAACAAGAAGAAGTTCAGGCAGTTGAAAAGCACGTCGTATCGCCGTCTAACAATGCAACATCTGGCAATAATGCAGATGGTTCAAATACTTTAACTGCTGCAAATGCAAGAGAGTATATTCTTCAATCTTTAACCAGGGCATTTCAGGAAGGTTATGAAAGATTTTCACTTATGTCTCCTTCAGATTTTTCTGAAATAGTGCTCCTTGGGATATCCTTTGATGACTCTAATACCCTTTTTAATGCACTGTCACCAATGATTTCCAATCAATCCAAGTTGTACAATATATCGAGTAAATTCAATATAACCAAAGAGCAGGATGGATATAAAAAAAATAGAGTCCCAAAAGTCAACACCGATGTTCAAATAGTGCGGTTGCTTAACAATCCACTGCTTATGGGCGATATTAATGCCCTGAACAGACTCAGACACCTTTACCGGCTTACTCTGCCAAAAGTTTCTATCACAACTTTTGGTAAATTTTCGGTTTTCATCAACAATCAGCAGATTGAAGACAACACCTGGGAGGGAAACAAGCCAAAACTGCTTTTAAAATCAATTATATGTCATGGTACCAGAGATGTATCCAAAGAGATGATAACTGACGATATATGGCCAGATGCCTCTATAAAAGCTGGTGAGAAAAATTTCAAGATCAACCTTCACCGTCTCAGAAAGGCACTTGAACCGGATGTAAAAAAACAGGTTGGATACTCATATATCACAATGGATGCAGGCAGGCTCTCCCTTGATCCTGAACTGGTAACAGTTGATATTGACACATTTACTAACCTTGCCCGACAGGGTTATGAGAAGCTGTCAAGAGATGAGGTGGCACTTGCCATATCATTTTTTGAACAGGCAGTCACCATTTATAAAGGAGATTTTCTTGCAGAAGAGTCTTACGAAGCATGGATCGATCTTAAAAGGGAATCTTTACGAACATACTATATGGAGATACTTATGACCATGGCAAGAGTTTATGAGGAGCAGGAGCAGCCATTTCAGGCTATGGAGTATCTTAAAAAGGCGATACAGGCTGATCATCTGTATGAAGAGGCTTATCAGAATCTTATGATCGTTTATGCTGATGCAGGTATGGTCAAGGCAGCAACGGGTCTTTATGAGCGATGGAGGCAGGTCGCCCAAAATGAGCTTGGCGTTGAGCCTGCTCCTGAGACACGGAATATCTACAATAAAATTGAGGCACTCAATTTTAGGCATAATCAGATGACTCAGTTCAAGAATCGTTAAATCCCAATTATTTGGGACTGTAAATATTTCAGGGAAATGGATAGTCTTTGAAATTGACGTTGGATTGAGAATATTGTGAAAACATGAAAACTCATTTTTTCAAAATGGGGCATAAATAAAATCAGATAGTTATAACTCTAAAAAATGCTGATTTTGGACTTTTTACGAGGGCATCAATATTGAGTTTAGAAACCAGCGTTTTAAAGATAGAGATGGACGGGAAGTATCAGGTTATGTTGAGCGTATAGGTGAAGGAATGCATCATCATTGCACAAGAGATTTGGAAGAACTTGCTTGCAGGTATGCACGCGATACGAGCTATGGCAAAGCTGTGGAAGTTATAAGAGCCTTTGAATATTTAAACAGGCTCTAAGGGGTTGGAACGTGGGAAAATGCAGAAATCATCCTGAGAAAGATACCAGTTATAAATGTATGAAGCACGATTACTATCTTTGTGATAAGTGTCTTGAGTGCAATGACCCTGATATTTACTGCAAATTCAGAGCATCTTGTGCTATATATTTTGTATCAAAAAAAGATTTTGACTCCAAAGCTGCAAAAAAAGTGGGACTGTAAATATTTCAAAGACCAGCTCTTTCCCTGAAATATTTACAGTCCCAAAAGCATTATCTCTTTTTCAAGTTCAAGCGACAACTTCCTTGACATTCAACAAGAGAAGAGAGATTTATAATTTATGACATGGTCAACCAATCTACAATCAGCCCAATCTTTCGCCCAAAAGGGTGATTTCAACCAATTTCTTGCATTATGTCAGCAGATTGTTGACTCTTGCTCTTCTGATGCTGAAGCGATTTTAAGTGTCGGTGTTTTACTGATCAATTTTGGCTTTCTTGCTGGAGCCAAAAGTTGCTTTTTACGTGTCAATGCTCTTCTTCCTAAAGACATACGCCCAATTGTAAACCTTGCCAATCTTGCCCGTGATTCTGGTGATCATACTGAATCACGCAGGCTCTATTCTATTCTTCTTCAACATTTTCCTGATAACCCAATTATCAGGCGAAATATCTTAACAAGCCTTGAATATGATCCTTCTGTTTCTGACAAAGAGCGGTTAGATTATGCCAAAGCATGGGGAGAGTGGGCAATTGCAAAGGCTGGTGGATTGAAACCTCGTCCGCCAATCCGCCTTGTTAATAATGCTCCATTACGGGTTGGGTATGTTTCTGCTGATTTTTGTCAGCACACAGTCGGGCTTTTTGTTAAAGAAATTTTAGCTTCCCATAATCCTGAAACAATAACTGTATTTGCTTATAGTGCTGGAGCGGTAAAAGATTGGCTAACAAATACGATCTGTAAAGTTTGTCAATTTCGTGATGTTTCTGCTCTTGATGATATTGCTTTTGCTTCTCTTATTCGTCAGGATAAGATTGATATTCTTATTGACTTATCTGGACATACTGCTGGTTCACGTCTTACAGTTTTTGCCCACAGACCAGCACCAATTCAGTTAAGCTGGCTTGGCTATTTTGCAACTACTGGACTTGGCGTTATTGATGGCGTAATTTTGGATAAATGGCACGCACCTGAGGGAACAGAGTCTCAGTTTGTTGAACCGATAATCAGGCTTGAGAGCGGGCGTTTTTTTTATGCGCCTGTGCCGTTTGCCCCTTCTGAAGTTTCACCGCTACCATGTATTAAAAATGGTTATATAACTTTTGGCAGTTTTAATAATACAGCCAAGCTAAATTCGGGTGTATTTGATTTGTGGGCAGAGATTCTCTCTTGTTTGCCTGATTCAAGATTGATACTTAAATGGCGGACTTTTCATGATTTATCAATGTGCCAGACAGTTAAAGCAGAGTTTGCAAAGCGTGGGGTTTCACCAGAACGCTTAGAGCTTAGGGGGTTCTCTTTTCATGTTGATCTGCTAAAAGAGTATGGAGATATAGATATTGCCCTTGATCCATTTCCATTTACAGGCGGGCTTACAAGTTGTGAAGCATTGTGGATGGGCGTGCCTGTGGTTACGTTTCCTCAAGAGCGGGTTGTGAGCCGTCAGACATTTGCGATTTTATCAGCTATTGGGCTTTCTTATCTTGCCGCAACTGATGAAGATGACTATGTGAGAATTGCTGTTGAGCTTGCAAAAGATGTTGTAAGGCTTGAACAGTTGCGAAAAAGTATGCGTAAATTGATGAGAGAGTCTGTGTTGATGGATGTAGGAAAAAAGAGAGATGAGTTGTTTTATGCTTTTTGGGTTATGCTAAGAGCCTGAATATTTAAACAGGCTCTTATCTGTCAGATATCTGCATTGGATAAAATTGTCAATCAACAGGTCGCCCTTTTCTGTCATAAAGCTCTCAGGATGAAACTGAACTCCATAAACAGGGAATCCTGAAAGCTCAACTCCCATAATAAGCCCCTCACTGTTAGATGCAGTGGTGATGATTACAGGGTTGGCAGGCTCAATTATTAAAGAGTGATAACGGGCTGCTGCAAAAGGTGATGTGATACCTCTGAATATCCCCGTTTCCTGGTGATAAATCATATCTGTTTTTCCATGAACAGGCACTGGTGCCCTTCTGGTAGTGCCTCCAAACACCTCATTCAAACACTGCATACCAAGACAGACTCCAAGAACAGGAATTTTATTGTAAAAATATTGGATTGCCTCGTTTGAAATACCGGCATGGGAAGGGTCTTTGGGTCCGGGACTTATCAACAGATAGTCAGGATTAAGGTCAGATGCCTCCTGAATTGTAATTTTATCAGCCCGTTTTACAATAATATCAAGATTGAACCTGATAAACATCTGCACCAGGTTATATGTGAACGAATCATAATTATCAATAACAAGCAGCACTGGCTTTGGAACAGGCAGAACTGACTTTGACTGTTTATCTGTATGTTTGTTTTTACTCATAATCTGTCTGCATTTTTATCAGGTTTATATCATAAAAGAGGAGGGAACATCTTTATATCATGAAATATGAGTCAAGACATTTACATCATAAAATATGGATCAACATCAATTCCAACCGATATATCCTTAGCTCCAAATGCCCTTTTATCTGCCATCAGGTGATGGACGATCCTGTTCAGCAGGCTTACAGATGGACTTTTTAAAAGAATCTGCCATCTGTATCTCATTGATATTCTGGGGATTCCAGCTTCAATTGGACCCAACATCTGGACAGATTGACTATTTTTTGACTCATCAATAAAATTCTTGCATGTATCTCCTATCATCAGAGCATGCTCTTTCACCTTTTCCATATCACTGCCTGAAATTTTAAGCTGAATAATCCTTGAAAACGGGGGATAGGATAACGCCTTTCTGAACGGAATTTCACTGTTGTAAAATTGAACAAAATCCTGGTTTTTGGATGCTTGAATACTGAAATGCTCAGGATTATATGTCTGCATGATAACCTTTCCGGGTCTCTCTCCTCGTCCGGCACGACCTGCTACCTGTGCAAGCAACTGAAATGTCCGCTCTCCGGCACGAAAATCGGGAAAATTTAAAGATAAATCAGCACATATAACACCTACAAGTGTAATCGCCGGGAAATCATGCCCCTTTGCAAGCATCTGAGTTCCAACAATGATGTCAACAGTTCTGTTTTTAACTTTTTTTAGAATCTGGACAGTAGCACCTTTTTTACCTCCGGTATCCTGATCAAGCCTTATGATCCTTGCATCAGGATACATGGACTTAAGAAGGCTTTCAATCCGTTCCGTGCCAAACCCTAAGGGCTTTATTTTTAATGACCCACATTTTGAACAGTTGGTGGATGAGGATACTCGCATATTATAAGGCATGATCTGGTTTGATTGGAGCTTTACGCCTGATGGCATGGATATGGTTGAAGATATGGTAAATCCGCACAGATGACACCTGAATTCGCTGCTATCCTTGTGAAGGGTCATGGTGATATCACAAAATTTGCATTTTATAGCCTCTCCGCATGATTCACACACTGGAAAGGTTGCGAACCCGCGGCGGTTAAGGAATATAAGCACCTGTTCACCCTTTGCCAAACAGGCTGATATAGCTTTTGACAGCTCTGGTGTAACGAGCTTGTCTCGCCACCCGCAATCTTTGTATTTTTTCAGATCAACAAGGGTAATTTCAGGTAAGGGGTTGAGATTGACCCTTTTTTTCAGAAAAAGCTCCTCAAATCTGCCCTGACATGCGTTGTAATAGGATTGTATTGATGGAGTTGCAGAACCTAATATTACAGGGATTTTGTTCTGCTGTGCCCTGACTACTGCAATATCCCTTGAATTGTATCTAAGTCCTGACTCCTGCTTGTAGGATGTATCATGCTCCTCATCCACAATAATGATCCCAAGATTTGCAACCGGTGCAAATATGGCAGATCGTGCACCGATGACAATAGATACATCCCCTTTTGCGATTCGATACCACTGGTCAAGCAGCTCCCCTTTGGAAAGTCCGCTGTGAAGTATTGCAATCTTGTTGCCAAAACGTGCTCTAAATCGTCTCTCTGTCTGTGATATAAGCGATATTTCAGGCACCAGAATAATTGCCCCTTTCCCCCTGTTTACAGCCTCTGTCACAAGACGCATATAGACTTCAGTTTTGCCGCTTCCTGTAACACCAGTCAAAAGATACCTCTGAAAACCTGCATCTATATTTTTAGAATCGCTCTCCATCTTCTCTTTAACCTGATTAACTACCAGCATCTGTTCATCAGTAAGCTCTGGCGGGATATCTGGATCAACAGTATCTCCAAATGGATCCCTGAAAACCTGTTTTTCGCTGATTGTCAGATAACCCGCCTCAGCCATGATTGTCACTAGCTTGGGAGCTGTAGGCACCTCTTTTTTAAGGGCGGTCAGAGAAATTTCCTTATGTCTGCTTACTATTTCAAGAACTTGAACACGTTTTTTGGAGAGATGAGAATATCCAGCTCCTGCTTTCTCATTAAAAACTGTGGAATCGGCTGTAGCTTCAAGAGTTGGAGAGAGAGAGTCAGACGGTTCAACATCATTTAAAGAGATGAATTTTTCCATCTTTATACGTGTCTGATCTTTCTTAAGTTCAGATGAGATTTCAATCAGCTCATCCTTGACCATTTTAGTTATCAGGGTATGTGTTACACTGTTTTTACCATTACCCTTTTTAACATCTGTCAAAAATTTTAATGTGACCTGCCTGGCAGTTGCTGATTCAAGTTGTCCAATGACATAGGACTCTGCTGGAGTAAGAGTTTTTAACCTTAACTGCTCGATCCCCTTTTCTGTCGCACTCACCAAAGAGACATCATGGCTGTCAAGCCCCACAGGAAGAGCTGTGCGGATAACCTCTCCAATTGGATGAATATAGTAACTCGAAATCCACTGAAAAAATGGAACCATGGAGGGTGGAAAGAGCACAATATCATCTAATAGATCAAGAATGAGCTTTGCCTGATATCCGCTGTTATCATTTTTACTCCCAAGAATATAGCCTGTAACTCTACGTCTGCCAAACGGAACAAGAACTCTCATGCCCGGGATTGCACTGTTTTCAAGATGTTCCGGAACTTTGTATGTAAATGTATGGTTGATAGGAAGGCTAACCGCGACTTCAATGTGTTGCTCTTTTTTAATCTCATATTTTTTCATGGCTCATGTTTTGACCACAAATAAGGGAAAATATCAATAGTCTCTTTATAATCTTAACCTTTTTTGCCTTGACTTGTTAAGTTAATTTGAATAAAATTTAAAAATAAACTAAAGCTAAAAAATGATTCAAATAGATACAGATAAGCAATAATAGACAGCCATTTAATATTCTCTAATAATTAAGATAAGGAGCAACTATAATGTATGAAATAATAGCAAACCCTGAAGAGTATAAACTTGATGATCTTATCAAGGGGACTGGAAATTCAAAAATTGAATTTTCT
>CAXNND010000026.1:0-10490 GCA_964203105.1 Desulfamplus sp. | reverse complement strand
AGGCTGCGGCAATTGCAGAGGAGCGGGTGCTTGATCTTCTGCTGCCAGGCTCTGAACCAAAATCAAACGGTTCAGATGGAAATTCTGGGGATGTTGATTCTATCCCCTCTTTTACCATAAGCTCTGACGGCTCTGATATCATGGAGAAGATACAGGAGAGTGAGAACAGTATTGACATTGTTACCCCAAAGTCAGACAAAAACATCTCCTCAACCCGTGAGAAGCTCAGAAAAATGCTTAAAGCCGGAAAGTTGGACAAACGCCTTGTTGATATGGATGTCCCCTCCCGCTCCATGCCCATGATTGAAATTTTTACCAATGCCGGTATGGAGGAGATGGGCATAAACATGAAGGATATGCTGGGCAGCATGATGCCCAAAAACACCAAACGCCGCAAGGTCAAGGTGTCTGAAGCGATGAAAATTCTGTGTCAGGAGGAGGCAGCACACCTTGTTGATATGGAAAAGGTGACAGCAGAGGCTATTGAGCTTGTTGAGCAGTCAGGCATTATCTTTCTGGATGAGATTGACAAGGTTGCCGGCAACGGTGGAAGTCATGGTCCCGAGGTCTCAAGAGAGGGTGTCCAGCGTGATCTTCTGCCAATTGTCGAGGGAAGTTCTGTACCAACAAGATATGGCATTGTCAAAACAGATCATATTCTGTTTATTGCATCAGGAGCTTTTCATGTATCAAAGCCATCTGATCTTATTCCCGAACTTCAGGGCAGATTTCCGATTCGTGTGGAGCTGCACTCTCTTGGCAAGGATGAATTTAAAAGGATTTTAACAGAGCCGAGGAATGCTCTTATTTTGCAGTATATGGCTCTGCTTCGCACAGAAGGGGTTGAGATTGAATTTACAGATGATGCTATTGACAGAATTGCCGCTATTGCCGTGGATGTAAATGACAGAACAGAGAACATCGGTGCCAGGCGGCTTCATACCCTTATGGAGAAGCTTCTGGAGGATATTCTTTTTGAATCTCCTGACACTGCTGATGAAAAAATTGTTATAGATGCAGCTTTTGTTGACAATCAGTTGATGGAGATTGTCAAGGATGAGGATTTAAGCAGATATATATTATAGTAAATACTTTCCCCATTCCCCTCTCCATGTAAGAGAGGAGAATGGGGAGAGGTTTGAGGATAAACATTTATGAACGTAGCAGATATATTGATTGAGGCTCTGCCTTATATACGAAAATTTTCAGGCAAAACCATTGTTGTAAAATATGGCGGACATGCAATGGTTGACGAGAATCTTAAAGAGGATTTTGCAAGTGATATCACTTTGTTGAAATACGTGGGACTTAATCCTGTTGTGGTGCATGGAGGAGGTCCTCAAATCAACAAGGTGCTAAGTGCAATGGGGATCACTCCAAGTTTTGTCAGGGGTATGAGATACACTGACGGCAAAACAATGGATGTTGTTGAAATGGTGTTGGGTGGCAAGGTGAACAAGGAGATTGTGGCAAGAATCAACCAGAAGGGTGGAAAAACTGTTGGTCTTACTGGTAAAGATGGCAATCTCATTATTGCTGAAAAGATGACCATATATCAGGAGCGTGAAGGGGACAATCCGCCGGAAATCATTGATCCCGGTATGGTTGGAAGTGTCTTGAAAATCAACCCTGAAATTATCCACACCCTTACTGACAAAGGTTTTATACCTGTAATTGCTCCTGTTGGAGTTGGTGAGCATGGAGAGACCTACAACATAAATGCTGATCTTGTAGCATCAAAGATTGCATCTGCACTCAATGCCGAGCGTCTGATCCTTATGACAGATGTGGATGGTCTTCTTGATTCAGCATCAAAACTTGTCTCTTCTGTCAATCAAAAGAGCATTAAAAACATGATCCGAAGCGGTGAGATTAAAGGGGGAATGATTCCAAAAATGGAGTGTGCCTTGGAGGTTCTGCAGAACGGGGTCTCAAAGTCGCATATAATAAATGGAACAAGACCACACGCCCTGCTTCTGGAACTCTTTACAGATTCAGGTATTGGAACGCAGGTTACTTTATAACAACCATTGCCAGAACTGTATAATTATAAGATTTAGAAAGTAGAGACGCACTGCCGTGCGTCTCTACTTTTATATAAAAAATTGGAAATATATAAAATGAACACTATTGAAAAAACAGACAAGTATGTTTTTAACACTTACGGTCGAATCAAAAAGGTTTTTGTTAAGGGGGAAGGATCAACCCTATGGGACGAGGATGGCAATAAATATACAGATTTTCTTGCCGGTATTGCTGTATGCAGCCTGGGTCACTGCCACCCTGCAATTACAGAGACCATAAGCCGTCAGGCAGCAACGCTTGTGCATGTCTCCAACCTTTATTACACACAGCCACAGGCAGAGCTTGCCAAAATGCTTGTTGAAAAGAGCTTTGCAGACAGAGCCTTTTTTGCAAACTCGGGTGCAGAGGCAAATGAGGCTGCAATAAAACTTGCCAGACGATATTTTAACCGTGAAGAGGGCAACAGGCGATACAAGATAATTTCCATGAAGCAGTCGTTCCATGGCAGAACCATGGCAACCCTTACTGCCACCGGTCAGGACAAGATTAAACATGGATTTCAACCTCTGGTTGATGGCTTTATCCATATTCCATTTAACGACATTAACGCACTCAAAGAGGCAATGGACGATACAGTCTGTGCCGTAATGATGGAGCCGGTGCAAGGGGAGGGTGGAGTTGTTGCAGCGGACCATGAATACCTGAAAGCTGTGCGAGATCTGTGTGACAGGGAGGGGATTCTGCTGATATTTGACGAGGTACAAACTGGTATGGGGCGGTGTGGACATCTGTTTGCCCATGAGATATACGGTATCACGCCAGATATTATGACCCTTGCAAAGGCTCTTGCCAATGGATTGCCAATGGGTGCCATGCTTGCTACAGAAAAAGCTGCCCAGGGGTTTGCTGTTGGCAGCCATGCCACAACATTTGGTGGAACTCCGCTTGTGGCATCGGTTGCAGTGACTGTTTTGTCCATCATTTCCAACCCTCAGTTTTTGCAGGAGTGCCGTGAAAAAGGGCAATATTTTAGAGGAAGGTTAAATTCCCTAAAAGAGAATCACCCGAGCATTAAAGATGTGAGAGGTGAGGGGTTGCTTGTTGGGCTGGAGCTTGATATTGAAGCCACCCCTGTTGTGGAACAATGTTTGGAAAAGGGTTTTATCATAAATGCAATACAGGGTAACACTTTACGATTTGCACCGCCACTTGTCATAACTAAAGATGAGATTGACCAATTAATAGATGTATTAGACAATGTTTTGTAATTATTTAACTATTAAAGATTTGACAACTTTTAAAAAGTTGTCAAATCTATTCCAATAATATCCCAATAAGATTAAAAACTCGTTAGATAGAAGGGAGAGAATTTTGAAAAAAGATATATTATCTCTGCTTGATTTAGAGATAGCTGATTTTACATACCTGTTCCAAAGAGCTATTCAGCTTAAAAAACGGTTCAACCAGGGTATCTCTGACAGACCGCTTATTGGCAGGAGCCTTGGGTTGATATTTGATAAAAAATCGACAAGAACAAGGGTTGCCTTTGAGACAGCAATGATTCAGCTTGGTGGCACTCCGATTTATATCAGGGCAACAGATACCCAAATATCAAGAAATGAGCCAGCAGAAGATACAGCACGGGTGTTATCACGATACATTGATGCCCTTGCCATGAGAACATTTGACCACAGCCTGGTTGAAAAGTTTGCCAGATACTCCACCATTCCGGTGATAAATGCTCTGACTGACTCTTTTCATCCATGCCAGATTCTAAGTGATATTATGACCATCATTGAGTTCAAAGGGGGCTATGCAGGCAAAAAAATTGTCTGGGTCGGCGATGGCAACAATGTGGCAAATTCCTGGGTCAATGCAGCAGCCGTTCTTGATTTGGAGCTTGTGGTTGCAACCCCTGAAGGCTATGGAATTGCTGATTATGTAAAAGAGTCATCTGCTGCAAGGTACGGGTTAAAATCTGCCTCAAAAATCATATTTACCCATGATCCTGTTGAGGCTGTCAAGGATGCTGATGTTGTCTATACAGATGTCTGGGCAAGCATGGGGCAGGAGGAGCAGCAGCTAAAAAGAGCGGCTGCATTTAAAGGTTTTCAGATTAACAGGGAGCTGCTCGTCAATGCAAAATCTGATGTAATGGTTATGCACTGTCTGCCAGCCCACAGAGGCGAGGAGATTGCAGAGGATGTGCTTGAAGCTCCCGGGGCAGTATTTTGGGATCAAGCTGAAAACAAAAGACACATGCACAAAGCCATACTTGAAACATTGATTTTAAAAACAAATGGGTAAAATCAGGAGATCAACCATAAAATAAAAATGGGAGCAACGCAGATTTGAGAGAAGGTATATATGCAGATATGCACAACCACACCACAGCATCAGATGGTGATTTGTCTCCAGAGAGGTTAATACAGAGGATAAAGTCTCTCGGGATAGCTGTTGTTGGTGTGACAGACCACGATACAGGCAAGGGGCTTGAACGTGCAATTGCAGAGGGGCAAAAGATCGGAGTTCAGGTGTTGCCAGGGGTAGAGATGTCGGTACGTTTCAAGGAGAAGTTTTTTACAGGTACCTTGCATCTGCTCTGCTATTTCCCTTCCGAGATGATTAAAAACGAGAGATTTATCAAATCTTTTAACCGCACCCTGGGAAAGGGTAGGGGGGAGCATCTTGTTCGGGCAAGGGTTTCAGAGATCAACAGATTTTTTGGACCTCAACTTTGCCACCAAGGCGATTGTATCGAATCAGGACACCATACAGCAGCAATAGAGCCTGTTAAAATCCCGATTCTTAAAAGGGAACTCACATTTGAAGATGTAGCATCATACAGCTCTGCTGTTACACGTCGCCACTTTGCACTGGCATTGACCGAAAAGCATGGCATTGATAATCCTGATATTGTCAATCAGATAATAGGCAACGACAGCCCTGCATATCTGCCGTCAGGGGTTGATCTTGAGAGTGTCAACCAATTTCAAGAAGAGTTCTCCCTTATGATGGTGCTTGCCCATCCTGCTGCTGGCTCATTTCCGGGTGGGGGGCACTATAAAGAGGTTCATCCTCCTGTCGAGACGGTTGAACGGCTCTTCCCGCGCTTTATTGATGCTGGTATCAGGGGAATTGAGATCAACTACCCCGGGCATATTGAGTCTCACAGGGCAATCTTGCGTCAGTGGGCAGCAAAGTATGACCTTGTGGCGACCGGCGGTTCAGATTGCCATGACGAGTTTGTTCGTCCTCCCGGGGTTGAAGGTATATCAAGGGAGGAGTTTGAGAAATTTGATAGTGTTATAAAGAGTCCATAGCGGGCTTTTAATATCAGACAAAATATGAGTGTAGTGCCTTTAATGTCTTGCCAATATCTTGTTCCTGCACCAGAAAATAGAGGGCAGCCCTTGAAGGTCCGTACGATATCATCTCAATGTTGACATCAGCCTCTGACACTGCTGTAAAACACTTTGCAGCAATACCACGATGGTTGTGCAGTCCATCCCCCACCACACTGATAAGAGCATTGTCTGTCACCTGTTCAGACTCCCTGTAGAGCCTTGGCTTCATGTTTGTGATAACAGCGTGTGCCCTGTCAATATCCTTTCTGGACAGAAGAAGGCTTATACAGGTCTGGGAGGTTATAACTGATTTGATATTTATTCCTGCATCTGAAATTGTGCCGGCTATCCTTGCAAGTATCCCCTGCCTCAACCCCACACCTGATGCATAGACCTTTAGCACTGCAATATCTTTTGTATGGGATATGCTTTTGACCACATTATCTGACTGAACTGCAAATTCTGTTATAAGGCTTCCTGGTCCATCAGGGTTAAGGGTGTTTTTTATTGCTATGTTTATCCCCGATTTTCTGACAGGCTCGACTGTTCTTGGGTGGAGGATATTTGCACCTGAATATGCAAGTTCTGATGCCTCCTCATAACTTAATACAGGAATAAGTTTTGCATCAGGCACATCATTGGGGTCTGCACTCATAAACCCCTCTGTATCCTTCCAGATTTCCAGAATATCAGCTTTAAGGGCAGCCGCCACAACTGCGGCAGAGTAGTCACTTCCGCCTCTGCCAAAGGTTGTTATCTCACCTGATTCGCTTATGCCAAAAAATCCCGGGAAAAATAAAATTTTATCAGATGTTTGGAGATGAGTATCAGAGGTCTGAATAGAATTGGCAGGAAGCATAAGAGGAATGACATTTTTTTTGAAATTTTCAGAGGTTAGAGGCATGTTTGCCGTGGCATCGCCAAACCGTCCATCTGTAATAACGCCGGCATCCTGTGGCATGATATATCCTGCATTCTCACCCCTGCTCTTTAGCACCCCTGCCATAAGAATTACAGACAACCGCTCCCCGTAGCTCACAATAATGTCGTGCATTCTTGGGGTAACTTCCCTTGTGAAATTTATCCCGAAATAGTACCGCTCAATCTTGAGAAAAAGCCTCTCAAGCTCCTGTTTGACCCTATTGAAGTGCTCCTGATCCAAGCTGTTTAAATCACCCGCTGCACCTCCATTGCTGTCTGAAACAAGAGAGCGTAAAAGGGTGTAATGCTCCTCCTTGAGTCCATTCACTATGGCAGGAATCTCATCTTCATTACTTAATGCACGCTGAATACCATCAAGAAGTTTGTCTGTTACACCGTGAAGGGCTGACAGGACAAACACATCTCCTCTACCTCTTTTGATGATCAGATCAACAATATTGGATATAATATCATGCCCCTTGAGGCAGCCTCCTCCGATTTTTACTGTTTTCATCCTGAATTTTACCCCTGAATTTAAAAGACAATTAGAATTATCAAATGGTTAAAAGCGATAAAATTGCCGCCAAATCAACTCCAGTTGATAATAACCTTGCCAGCCATGCCGCTGTTCATCACATCAAACCCTTTTAGATACTCATCCACACCAAATCTGTGGGTAATAACCGGTTTTATATCCAGTCCTGATTGAAGCAGGCTCACCATCTTGTACCAGGTTTCAAAGACCTCCCTGCCGTAAATTCCTTTAAGTGTCAAACTTTTAAAAATTACCAAATCAGTGTTTAAAACGGGTTTTTCAGCAAAAATACCAAGCATGGCAATTTTCCCGCCATGGGTGATATGTTCAAGTATCTGGTTGAATGCAGATGGGACTCCTGACATCTCCATGGCAACATCAAAACCCTCTTTCATGCCAAGTGACTCCTTAACATCGCTAAGGTTTTCACGGCTGATATTGACAGCTCTGGTTGCTCCAAGTTTTCGTGCAAGCTCAAGGCGGTAGTCATTGACATCAGTGATAACAACATGCCGTGCCCCGATTCTCTTTGCAAGGGCGACCGCCATGATTCCAATGGGACCCGCCCCTGTTATCAGCACATCCTCACCAACCAGATCGTAGGAGAGGGCAGTGTGTGCAGCATTCCCAAACGGATCAAGAATGGCTGCCACATCATCTTCAAGATCATCAGGAATAGGATAGACATTGATTGAAGGGATAACCAGAAGCTCTGTAAAGCAGCCAATCCGGTTAACACCAACTCCATAGGTGTTTCTGCAAAGGTGACGCTTGCCTGCACGGCAGTTTCTGCAAGTCCCGCAGGTAAGATGCCCCTCACCTGATACCCTCTGACCCCGGGTAAAATTGTGAACATTTTCTCCAGCAGCAACAACCTCTCCGACAAATTCATGCCCGATTACCATAGGGGTTTTAATGGTTTTCTGTGACCATGCATCCCAGTTGAAAATATGAAGGTCTGTTCCACATATTGCAGTTTTTCTGATTTTAATCAGAACTTCATCTGGTCCGTAGGCTGGTTCTGGAACCTCCTGCAACCATAACCCTTTTTCCGGCTTTGCTTTGACAAGTGCTCTCATTGTTTTTCCTTATAAGGTGTAGTTTTTAAATAATTATTGAATTTTCTGCCAGCAATTCCATTTTTGAAAATTTCAGTCGTAAGCAGTAGATTTGACAATTTTTTATAGTATAATTTGCCTGTAAAAAAATAAACAGTTAAAATAGAGCTGTTCAGGATCACTTTAGTCCCTTTGTTCAAAAATGAGGAGAAAACCATGAGAATTGCTGTATTTTCAGATATCCATTCCAACTTGGAGGCTCTTGAGGCTTTTATTGAACACTCGTTTAGGAAGAGGGTCGATCTCTATATGTGCTTGGGCGATATTGTTGGATATGGAGCAAACCCAAACAGTTGTATTAATCTGGTGCAGACCATACCCTCTATCCATTTTGCACTTGGAAACCACGATAGTGCAGCGGTTGGCGGTACTAATTATATGTGTGGAGAGGCTTTGCAATCCATCTCATGGACAAAGATGAGGTTGTCCGAAGAGAACCTTGATTTTATAAAAAATCTTCCAGCAAACATTCAAAGGGAAAACATGCTGTTCTGTCACGCCAATCCATCTGTCACTCTGGACTGGTACTATATTTCAGAAAAACCCGCAATATCACGCACCTTCTTTCTGAGCAGAGCCAAAATTATCTTTGCCGGACATACCCATCTGCCATCGATCATTACCCGTAAAAATTTTCTGTGCGTTTATATCAGAAACCCTGGAGATGGTTCAGTGGTGCCAGTTGCAAGTCTCAACAGGCAGATATTCAACTGCGGCAGCATCGGACAACCCAGAGATGGAGATCCGCGAGCATCATACCTTATTTACGACACAGAAAAGAATGTTGTTGAATTTCACCGGATCGCCTACGACCATGAGCTGGCTGCAAGAAAAATATTGGCTGCCGGTCTGCCAGAAGTTCTGGCTTTACGCCTTGCAACAGGAGAGTGAGAGTCTGCACTTTTATAGAAAATCGGCATCTATAGTTTACATCAACCTTTAATCTGCATCCCGTCACCAAAACCCGGGAACTTCTCCATAAGATCATCTCTGAATGCCGATGCGTTCTCGTATCTTATATCAAGACTCCTTTCAAGAGATCTCATAATCACCTGCTCAAATGCAGCAGGTATGTCTGGTCTGATTTTAGAGGGCGGCAAAGCTGTCATATCCATATCAATATCCATCGGATAGGAGCTGTTGTCCTGATAAAATGGAAGGCGATTGAGTGCAAGCAGATAGAGAATCACCCCCAATGCCCAGACATCACTTGCAAGGCAGGCTCTCCCCTCAAACTGCTCGGGAGGCATAAAATTTAAAGTACCTTCCGGTGAGTTGTTGCGATCTCTCCAGTCAACCTCTTTTGCACTGCCAAAATCAAGCAGTTTAATCCCTCCGTCACCTCTGACCATGATGTTGTCAGGTTTGATGTCCCTGTGCATGATCTTGTGGTCGTGGGAGTAGGCAATAACAGAGAGAATCTGGAGAAACAGACGCTCTTTTTCCTGCGAAGATATACCTGATGAAAGATGCTCCCAAAGGGTTATCCCCTCAACATACTCAATGATAAGTATGAATTTTTGATCATCTTTAACAACCTCAATCAGATGGGCAATATTTGGATGATATACAAGCCGTTTGAGAACAGCCGCAGCACGAAGAGAGTTTATATTCATCTGTGGCGAGTGGGGAATTTTTGCAACTGCAACCCTCTCTTTCCCCATCTCCTCTACAAGCCAGATAGTGCCATCTGCTCCGGTTGCAAGTTTGCGAAGAGGCTTCCATTTATCAAAAATAGTTCGTCCATCCCTTCTTGCCAACTGGTATCTTGGAGTAAAAAAGCTCAACCCCTCTTGCAGATATCCAACAATCAGTCTCCATGCGTCCCTGTTTTTCTCTGAAAGGGCTTTGTCTGTTTCCCTCTCTGTCTTGTTGTTACGTCTTGTCTCCAAAATCGCCTGTCCACACTCAAGCAGCACATAAAACCGCATCGCAAAACTTTCGCCATTTAGCGGCATTAAAATATAGTCATCTGCACCTGCTTTCATGTAGCTGTTGATATCAGATGATAACTCGTAAGATACCAGCACAAGAAGGGGAACAGGTACTGAAAGCAGCTTTCTGATACAGCGGATATTATCAATCTCTCTTGTCGCATCATGGTCAACGTGGACAATAACCAGACATATCTCCTTTTGATAAATCTCTTTCTCATAAGAGAGATTTGCATAGTCGTTAGAGCCGATTTTTTTGACAGATTCCAGCTTAATCTCAAACGAGCTTGTCAATTGTTTAACAAGCATCTGTTCATCTTCTGTAAGTTCAACCATTAATAGAGTAGTTGCAGATATCATCTTATTAGCCTTTTTTGACTGTTTAGGAATTTTTCACTGCCATCTTCTCAAGGAACTTCAAAAAGCTGTTTTACTTGAGTATTTCTCTCAATTATGTTCAATTTTAAATTGAATGCTTGTATTGTATATATTCTTTTCTTTTGTTATTGTGACTAAACGACTGTAGTGTAAACAATCTACTGCCATAACAAAAAAGGCTTTGCAAGCATTATCTTTGTTGTAACTAATTGGTAATAAAGGAGAATAAAAT
>CAXNND010000025.1:0-10605 GCA_964203105.1 Desulfamplus sp. | reverse complement strand
TCGGCACTGCCTACAATCAATCCTGCCTGTGGACCTCCAAGCAGCTTGTCTCCACTAAATGTTATAATATTAGCACCTGCCCCCACAACATCAGGTACAGTCGGTTCTCGGGCAAATCCATATTTTGACAGATCAATCAAAGATCCGCTGCCTAAATCCTCCATCACCGCCACCTGATGCTTTTTTCCAAGCTGGGCAAGCTCAGAGAGAGAGACACTTGCAGTAAAACCCTCAATTGTATAGTTGCTTGTGTGCACCTTCAGAAGCAGTGCTGTTTTGTCCGTTATTGCAGACTCATAATCTATAAGGTGGGTACGGTTGGTTGTACCAACCTCTTTGAGTATGCATCCGCTCTTTTCCATAACATCAGGGATTCTGAATGAGCCACCAATCTCGACAAGCTCTCCACGAGATACCACCACCTCCCGATCCCTTGCCAGGGTGTTGAGACACAGGAATACTGCACCAGCATTGTTGTTTACTGCCATGGCAGACTCTGCACCTGTCAGATCACAGAGAATCTGCTCAACAGCACTGTAACGCTCTCCGCGTCTCCCATTTTTTATATCAAATTCAAGATTGGAAAAGCCACCTGCTATCTGCGTTATTCGTTCAAGTGCATCCTGACATAGCAGAGATCTGCCAAGGTTTGTATGTAGAACGACACCGGTTGCATTTATTGTTGGAACAAGATTTGGAGCTATGCTCTCTCGGGCATGACTTAGAATATCATGAATGATATTTTCATGCCGGAGAATACCAGAAGTGCTCTTCTCTTCTCCATTACCATTAAAGATACTTTTTCTGATATGTTCAAGCACCTCTCTTATAGAAGATTTTATTACAGAAAGTGGGATATTCTCAAAATCCGTGTTATCTCTTATCTGTTCAAGAAGATAGTCCACCCCTGGAATCTGTTTTAGAAGTGTCTTGATGTCATGGTTGGTCATATAGATATCATTTCTGTCAATTTTAGAAAAGCTGGTTATAAGAATAGGATTATCATCTTTACAGGTCCGTCCCTCTTGCCGAAGAGATGATATCTCATGGATTCTTCAAAGAGAGCCGTCATTATTAAAAGATTCAAGTTGACCTAATAAATTTGATTTAATATCATCAAAATAAATATATTTTCAATATAATTATTTTATTATTCAGGAATTTCAATCAACAATAATTGCAGCGAGTCTGCCTATGTTCTTAAAAGATATACCTCATATTTTGTTAGCTATAAGGAGAGTGGGGAAAAAATGAAAACTGGAAAAGATTACATTGTTTTTGCACTTGATGTTGCATCAGCAGAGGAAGCTCAACGATATGTAAAGATGCTCAACGGCAAGGTTGGCATGTTCAAGATAGGTTTAGAGCTGTTTGTTCAGGCGGGTCCTGATATTATAAAAAGAGTCAGGGATCTTAGTAGTGCTGGCATTTTCCTCGATTTAAAGTTCCATGATATTTCAGAGACGGTCAGAAGAGTGATGGAGCGGGTTGCAGAATTTGGAGTTGAACTGGTAACTGTCCACTGCTCATCTTCACAGAAGATGTTGGCGATGGCTGTAAAAGGAGGAGATGGAGTAGGTGTTCTCGGAGTTACTCTACTTACAGACCATGACTCATCGGTAATTAAAGCAGGAGGGTTCAAGGATGTATATGTAGATGATATTCAGGCATTTGTTATGAAACGTGCACAGATGGCATATTCTGCAGGATGCAGAGGTGTTGTCTGCTCGGGGCAGGAGGTAGAAGAGATCAAATCTAAATTTGGCAAAGATTTTATCGCCGTAACCCCTGGAATAAGACCAGCATGGACGATAGCTATGGGTGAAGTAAACAGACCAGATAGTTATATGGTAATGTCAAAGCAGGAGCAGAAGTTAACCTCAGATGATCAAAAACGTATCACCACACCTGCAATGGCGGTAAAAGCAGGAGCAGACCTTATTGTTGTGGGCAGACCCATAAAAAGGGCGGCAGAGCCGGCGAAAGCAGCAGAGCAAATTGCAATGGAGATTGATCTGGCAATTAATTGAAAGCTCTGAGGGCAATAATATCAACCATCTCCCCTTTTTCTAAACCCTCAACATTTTCGCCAATTTCAAGCAGACCATCAGCAATTATCATTGTTCTGATAAGTCCCGATTTTCCTAAAATAGGCTCTGCAAATATCTGATATCTATCTTTTGAGTTAATTTCACACTTTCTGGCAAGTTTTACCCTTATAAAATCTCTTCTGCCCTGGGCAGATGCCACATTTCTTGTTAGTCTTGCAGGAATTGAGAATATTGATGAACGATTTACTCCACAAAAAGTTAATCCTTTTATCTGTTGTAAAAAAGGGAGCACTACAATCTTGAACACCACCATGGCTGAGACAACATGACCTGGCAGTCCCCATACAGGCTTGAATCTGCCATATTCATCAAGACCATATCTTGCAAGAATGGTAGGTTTTCCAGGACTTATTGATATGCCGTGAACCATAATCTGAGTATCTTTTAAAGAAGAGAGCACCTTTACAGTAAAATCACGGGTACCAACAGAGCTGCCACCAGAGACAAGAACCATGTCAGTTTCGGCAATTGCCTTTGAACATGCCTCATACAATGCCTCTTCATTATCTTTAACAATACCGTAATGAACAGGCTGAGCACCAGCCTCAACAATAAGTCCTGCAAGCGTGTAAGAGTTCATATCCCGTATCTTTCCGAGGAGGGGGGGAGTCTCCTCAATCGACACAACCTCATCACCTGTAGAGATTATCCCCACCTTTGGAATTTTATAAACAGACAACTCACATATTCCAAGAGCCGCGACAAGACCAACCTCTTGAGGTCTTATCAGTGTGCCACTTTTAAGAATCTTATCACCTTTTTTAAAATCTTCATCTATATCAATAACATTCTGTAAAGGGGCAACACTCTTATAAATCTCAACAGTTCCTCTCTCTACTGATTCTAACCTTGATATAATATCTACAGCACCATCATCTTCTACAGCTTTACCATATTTAACTGCCCCGCTATTTACACTCTCGGTGTGTTCAACCATTACAACACTGTCAGCACCGTCAGGCAACATACCACCGGTTGAAATTTTTGCTGTCTGCCCTGGTTCAATCGAAAAATCGGGTAACTCTCCCATTAAAATAGAACCCTCAACGGTTAGCCATGCTGGATTGGATTCCGATGCACCAAATGTGGATCCGGAGTGGACAGCATAACCATCCATTGTTGCCCTCCTGAATCCCGGCAGGTTCTGATCCGCATCAATATCTTGAGCAAGCACACGGGAATATGCCATTGAAAGATGCACTTTCTCAATACCAACCGCAGGAAACTCTGGAACAAGTGATAACACCTGTTCTAAAGTTTTCACCTTGAAAAAATGACTCATTTTAACCCCTTGCTGTAGAAGCACAGCAGCATGATACCTTGGGGATAGAGGATGATGTGGGTTTTATACCCAATGCCTCACCCATACGGAGCATCGCCTGCTCCACATTTTCACGGCTGTTGAATGCACTGATTCTGATATATCCCTGCCCGCACTTGCCAAAACCTGCACCAGGAGTACATACAACGCCTGCCTTTGTAAGCAGCATATCAAAGAACTCCCACGAGTCTCTGCCATTGCCATCAACCCAGATATATGGGGAGTTGTCACCGCCAATAAACTTAAACCCCAGCTCTGCCATGGCAAGCCTTATCAATTCAGCGTTTTTAAGATAGTATGATGCAAGTGCCTTTATCTGAACACTTCCCTCTTCTGAGTAGATAGCTTCGGCAGCCTTTTGGACTGGATATGACACTCCGTTAAATTTAGTGCTCTGCCGTCTGTGCCAGAGAGCATGGAGAGATGCCCTGTTGCCATCTTCATCAAAAAGCATACACTCTTTGGGAACAACCGTATATCCGCAGCGTGTGCCAGTGAACCCTGCTGTTTTGGAGAAACTTCTGAACTCGACTGCCACCCCTTTTGCCCCTTCAATCTCGTAAATGGAGCGGGGCAGAGAGTCATCGCGGATAAAAGCCTCGTAAGCTGCATCAAAGAGGAGCAAAGCCTTTGTCTCTTTGGCATAGTCAACCCATTTTTTAAGCTCTCCCTTTGTGATGGTTGTACCGGTTGGATTGTTTGGAAAGCAGAGATATATGAGGTCAACAGGACTCTGCGGAAGCTCTGGAAGAAAATTATTCCTGCGTGTGCAATCCATATAGGTGATCCCCTCATATCTGCCATCTGTAAAGTTGCCTGTTCTACCAGCCATTACATTGGTATCAAGATAGACAGGATAGACAGGATCAGGAATGGCAATCTTGATATCAGGTGCAAACAGCTCCTGAAAATTGCCTGTATCGCATTTTGCACCGTCACTTACAAATATCTCATCTGGTCTAATATCTGCCCCTCTTGCTTGAAAATCTTGCTTGGCAATCTTGTCTCGCAAGAATGAATATCCCTGTTCAGGACCGTATCCTTTGAAGGTTGCATCTTTTGCCATCTCTGCAACACCCTGCTCAAACCCTTTGATACAGGCATCTGGCAAGGCTCTTGTAACATCACCTATTCCAAGTCGAATAATCTTTATATCAGGGTTGTCAGTCTGAAATTTTGCCACCCGTTTGGCAATATCAGAAAAAAGGTATGATGCGTTAAGTTTACTGTAATGTTTATTGGCTCTAATCATCGGTGAATCCCTCTATTCCCTATTATATTTATTTTATTGTTTAGAATTTTTTTCAACATTTTCATTTTTTGAACTTTTGAACGTCCGTTTCAATCATCCAAACCGATTTGTTTAGGACATGTTTAAAACACTCGAAAAACCTTGTCAATGGAAGTTTTTCATGGTTGATAAGACTCAACCTGATATTGATCATGATGTCAATTGGGATGGATTGGAGAAGATAGACTTTAAAGTCATGGATGCTAATTGAATTATACAATCGAAGATATGTGGCCCACTTTTCTTTATGCTGATTATTTTTCCTCTTCTTCAGGAATAGCCCAAAGAATATACTGACGATTTATAAAAATAACTTTATGTTGTATTTCCTGATTTAAATCATCTCGCCTTTCTGTAGCGGCAAAAATTACAAGAAACTGATCCGTATTTTTTGTTAACAAGTCACTTAGGCGCTCATACTCATTATTAAGGTCTCTATTTAAATTCACCTGACCTGTAATCAAAGTGTTGTTTATCAGTTTAATTCTTATTATTCTGCTTTTAACTTCTTCTGGACTCATTATGATTCCTCTTATTTTCAAACACAACGTCCCGCCGCAAGTGGCAAGTCAGCTCGCACACACAATCTGTGCAATAAAAATATAATACAAGAGAGATCGAAAGGATTATACAAACAGTCAGCAAATCAAAAGTTTTGTGTTGTTTCAAACGAATTTACCATATTCCATTTTGATAACTCTGTCTGCAAGATGAAAATATCTGTCATCATGGCTTACCGCTATTACTGTCTTTTTATCTTTTTTCATCTGCTGAAGAAGGGTGGTGTAGAAAAATTCTCTGAATATCGGATCCTGATCAGCAGCCCATTCATCAAACAGGCAGACAGGTCTGTTTTCAAGCAAAGCAACAATCATTGCAAGCCGTTTCCTCTGACCAGTTGAAAGAATTATATTTGTAAAACTTTTATCAATCAACTCTGTTTTTTTGTCCAGGTGCATTATTTTAAGAAGCTGTGCAACCTGATTCTCATCAATATTATCTAATCCATAAAGTCTGTCAAACAGGTGAAAATCACCAAATATTACTGAAAAAAGCTCTCGATATGCGGTATATGTTGTTTTATCGATTGGTGTACCATCAAGTATAATATTGCCGGAAGATGGATAGTAGAGACCAGATAGAAGCTTCATCATGGAAGATTTTCCGCTACCGTTTCCTCCTACAATAAAGATAATTTCACCCTGTTTTACAGACATGTTTAACTCTCCCAGCGTAAAAAGAGGGAGATTATTGGCATCAAGATATGAAAAAATAACATCCTGCAACTCAATTGTATTAAAGGATTCAAATTTTTTAACCGGCAGATCCATCTCTGTTTTATAGGGTTTGGATGCTTCATCCAAACGTTTTTCAAGTGAGTATATATTTTCTACTGCGATATTGGCTCTGGATACGAGAGGAATTGCTCCAACAACCATATTTGCAGGACCTATTATAAAGAGTATTGCAGTGGTAACTTTTGCCAGAACGCTGCCTGTTATATAATCAAATTTGGGAAGGAGAAACACAACAATTGCAAGAAGCGTGTAGAAAAATACCTGGGAAAACATAATCTCTATAACAAAACGAAATCCAGTCTTTATTTTAATTTGTTCTGTTTCATTAGCGACTTTTTTTAAAAATCCAAAATAGTCATCACTCTTTTTGCTGTTCATTTTAAGCTCTTTAAAACCATCCAAGGTATTATAGAGCAGCTCAAAAAATTTTGTCTCTTTTACTGTTGTTGCTCGCAATTCGCGGTCAATAGCTTTTCTATGAAGCATAAATGAGAAGATAGCGGCAGATATTGCAATCAGGGTTGTGAAAAAAGCAAGTTTAGAGAGATATGCGATGTAAAACAGGCAGAAAATAAGCACAATACCTGACTGGGATGCGTTGATAATCATAACAACAGATTCAGATACCAAATTGGTGTTCTGGGTAATAAGAGTATATATTTCTGCTTTTCCGATATTTTCCAGAAAAAGGAGTTCAGATTTTCTTATTTTATCTGCAATTCTGACACGAACCTTGCTTATTATAATCTCGGCAATCCTTGTTGCCTCTGTCAGTGCGTAGTGCTTTCCAATTACTGCGATTGCAAAACTTATGGCAAACATAAGCAGATATTTTAAATACCAGTCAGCTCGTGAGTCCACAGATGTAGCATTAGTAATGATCCCAAGAATCAATCCCTGAAAAGTTCCAGAGATCAATGCCATAGTAACTACAAGATTGCCAGATACTGTTGCTTCTTTTTTGTATAGTGTTAGCAAATTCATTATAAAATTTTACCGGTAAATAATTTATATTGTTAAATCAAATAGGTTTCAGCCAAATCTGTATGGGTTTTTCGTGTTATGTAGCATTAGAGCTAAAGTAAATTAGTATTCTTATGCTACCTATCATTTAAGTATTTTTTAGTCAAATAATAATATCCTCAGGAAATCAATTCTAATTGTGCCTGTAAACATAATGCGTTAGATTGGGTTATGACATTTTTCCATCCGATCTATATCTTCTGCTTTTTGAAGTTTTTAGCCCCTCTTCAAACTGGGTTTTAAAAAAATCTTTCGTCTTTTCAGGGTCAAAATCTAAAAAAGTGCCCCCCGTTTCAAAATGGTGAATAAATACTATGCCAATAGCATAGGTTACAGCAGCAGAAACCGTGGGCATAATAAAGGGTGCAGTCAATCCACCAATCAGTGGAACTGTTTTTATGGCACTGGTCATAACTCCTTTTGAAATTGTAGATGCTGATATGGTTGCTGCAAGAGAGATTATGGTTGTCTTTGCTATCTCTTTTGAAAAAGTAATATTGTAATGGTCAGCGAGTTTGGAAACCATTTTTAACTGAACAGCAGTAATCACTACCACGTCAATAATTGGAACTGGAATCAAGCCCGCCCCCATAGACCACCACATGTAATCTTTGACAAGTTTTCTTGATTGCTCTAATTTTTCATTCATATATTTTCTCCATTTAAAGGGGGTATCTATCTATGTTTTGATGATATTTGAAAGTAGCCAATAGTCTAAAATCAAGACTTTAACAACTTTGCTTCTTGTATTTTAGCTGTCTTTATCATATCTTTATTTCTCTTGCAATAATACTATACGAACGTATTTATCACATAAAATCCATGCCATGACAGGCAAACAAATAACTGA
This sequence comes from Desulfamplus sp., assembly GCA_964203105.1. Classification (GTDB taxonomy): domain Bacteria; phylum Desulfobacterota; class Desulfobacteria; order Desulfobacterales; family Desulfobacteraceae; genus Desulfamplus. Next base: position 2,711 of record CAXNND010000025.1, on the reverse strand, counting down.
ACTGTGAAACTGTAGCCATATGTATAGTTTATGGTTTTATATAGACTAACTATCAAATGATATAACTATTAACCAGAACTTCAAGAGATTACCATTATGAAAAATACATTTATTATGGGACTAATGCGTGAAGAGAATGAATCGCTCTCAACTCAGCTTGGTTTGTGGCATCATCTGACACTTAGAAATATATTGCAGAGAAAGTTGACCGGCTGGATCGCCAAAAACGACCATCTTGGTAATTATCTTCATGAACGGTCACAGGCAGCAGCAAAGAGTGATACTATAAAATTGAGAGCATGGAAATTAAATGAGATGATGCTTTTTCTTAAAATACCTGTTCCTGAGAAACTTGACATCTATTCACTAAACGCAATAGGTAACGAGATTGAGGTGCAATCAACAGCACTGCTAAGAAAGATAGATAAGGAGTTTAATGGGGCATCACCTGATGATATGGTCAGACACCTGATGATAAAAATAATAGAGAATCTTTCAGAACAGTTAAAGAAAAAAGACAATAAAACACAGGATGAGGTAATTGAGCGAGTTCTTGAGATTTTACGATCTATGCCGATTGATCAGCAGGAGATTTTAAAGGGTCTTCTATCAATAGAGGAGTTCTCTCCAGATGTAATACGTATGGCAATATTTGACCACACAATGGCTACTGCTTTGGCCTCTTTTATGATGATGGTAAGATATACCATTTATTATGAAATTTCTAAAATAGCGGCGGTTCTTTCCGGTGCTGTCTCTTTATACTTAGCCCGATCTTACATTCGTCCATTAATTCCGGCTATTCTATTTTTGTTCAGTCCAATTGCAATGGCTACCATAGGCATTGGACTGACCTGGTGGACAGATGTCTATACAAATAGAGAGATTCAATCCTTTCTTCTGCCAGTGATGGTTATGAGTTCGATTCTTGCGTCAGTCCATCCATCCTCTGAGAATATCACATTGCATACTCAGGCTGTGAAGACTTCATCTGGGGAATCCATGAAAACTTTTATAGACTTTTACAATCAGAATTATTGTAGATAGGTAGCCTGACATTCTTCAATTGTCTATCCAATCTTAACCGTAAGGTAGTTTGGGAATGGTTGCACTTTACTCAGATCGTTCTCAAACACAATCATACCATCATCTTGTGTATAGGATTCCTGAAAATGGTTGAATTTATACGTCATATACATCATTCTGTTTCGATCATTCGGGATCATCTCCGCAAGCAGACGCACGCCACTATTTCTTGCCTCGTTGCGTATATGGTTGATAATGACAGCACCAACTCCTCTTGTCATCACACGGCAGGACATCAGAAGCAGCTTTATCATCCAGGTCTCCTTGTTGCACTCAATCAGCACAAGACCAATTTTGCCGTAACTGCCATATCTGTCGTCAAGTCCTGCTATCATAAGGCGGTGGTTGTCTGAGTGGCGAAAAAAATCAAGCTCATCGTGGGAGTATGTGTAACCTGTAGTATTTAGCTGATTTGTCCGCATGGTAAGCTCTTCCGCACGTTTCAGGTCTTCGGCACGGGGAGTTCCAATGGTAAGAACCATCTCAAGGGTGGCAAGAAACTCCTCCTGAGGTCCCTCAAAATGCTCTTCAACCTTTTTGCGTGCCATATCTGCAAGATACATTTGACGTCTTTTGCTTGAATCCTCAGTTATAAATCTTGGTATAAGTTCGGGGCGTTCCAGCATCTGATTGATTTCTGCTGCATCAATGCACAAAACCTTTGGATGTGCAAACGAAACCTCTTCACGCTCAAATGTCTGATCGTCCACAAACGCAAATGTGTCAATTCCTATGTTTATATCCTGTCTGATACGCTCTATTGAACCTGATTTGGGTCCCCAGTGAATCTGGGGATAGAGGAAATACTCTTCAACACCAAGCTCTTCAAGCCGCCTCATGGCTAATGAATGTTCATTTTTGGATGCAATCGACTGGAGAATACCGCGTTTGTCAAGCTCCTTCATGATCTCGCGAATACTATAACGAAGTTCAACCTTCGGGTCTTCCAAAAGAGTGCCTTCCCAAAGGGTGTTGTCCAAATCCCATACAACACATTTTATCTTTCGTTCCGAACGCTCCTTGCGAATTGCCTGCTCCTGCTGTGCTTTTCCCGTATCTTCCGTGTTTTCAACTCTGGATTCCATAGTGAGTTTAATCTCCTTTTGGCAATGCTGCCAAATACCTCTGATAACCATACCGGGATATGATAATCTGCTGCATCTGGTTACTTCCCTCAATTATCTCCATGATCTTGGCATCTCTGAAGTGTCGTTCAACAGGATACCTGTCGGAACAGCCATTTGCACCATGTATCTGGACTGAATCGCTTGCAACCTTAAGTGCAGTTCGTGATGCAAAGTATTTTGCCATCGAGGTCTCCATTATAAGAGAGGGGTCTTTGCTCTCTTTCAAGAATGCAGCGTTATAGCAGAGCATACGTGCGGCCTGGGTCTGGGTAATCATATCAGCCACTAACTCCTGAATCAGTTGATGTTCTTTAAGACTTACTCCAAACTGCTTTCTCTCTGTGCTATAGTCAAGAGATGCGTCAACACACCCCTGAGCAAGTCCAAGACAACCCCATGCAATGCAGTAACGCCCCTGATCAAGTGCTGTGCCTGCAACATGGGAAAAACCAAAACCGATTCGCCCAACCATGTTTGAAGCAGGTATGCGGCAGTTGT
>CAXNND010000024.1:0-10687 GCA_964203105.1 Desulfamplus sp. | reverse complement strand
CAAGGTAAAGAGAGAGTGTCTCTCTCTGAGAGTCATTAATCGTTGAGACCCCTTCGCATCTCCCGATAAAATCATAGAGATTATCAGCTATATCAAGCATCCTGTCGTGGGCATCTGCCTCTTTTTTGGTGGCAAAGGTCATTTTTTCCTCTCCATTTCTGACAACCACATATTTAATAACAACTGCCATCTGTAAAATCCTCCATACTGTTAATAGCCGTTAATCACCCTTTATATATTTTTTTCAGGAATCTCAATTTAACAATAATTTTATCAAAGTTTATGGTTATATTATGAGAAAAATATCCTGTTTCAGTCAAACAGAGCGTTAACAAAAAGATCGGGATCAAAATCCTGAAGATCATCAATACCCTCTCCAACCCCGATATATTTAAGAGGTGTATTCATGCTTCTTGCAACTGCAATCACAATACCACCCTTTGCTGTGCCATCAAGTTTTGTCATGGCAAGATCGGTAATCTCGACGGCCTCATTAAATAATTTTGCCTGGGAGAGTGCATTCTGGCCGGTTGTGGCATCCAAAACCATAAGCACCTCATGCGGGGCACCCGGCAATCTCTTTGAGACAGAACGCTTGATTTTTTTAAGCTCCTCCATCAAATTTTTCTGGGTATGCAGTCTGCCTGCTGTATCAATCAGAAGAATATCAATTCCCCTTGCAATGGCAGCCTCAACTCCATCAAAGGCAACTGCAGCAGGATCTGCACCTGCCTTGTGTTTTACAATCCCTACACCTGCACGCTGTGCCCATATTTCAACCTGCTCGATTGCCGCTGCCCTGAAGGTGTCAGCAGCAGCAATTAGTACCTTTTTACCCTCTGATGAATATTTCATAGCCAACTTGCCAAGGGTGGTGGTCTTGCCGGTTCCATTGACTCCAACCACCATAATCACTCGGGGTTTGATAAATTTATCTGTATCCTGTGTAATACCACCGTCTGAAAATTTCCCAACTTTAACAGGAAAAAGTGCCTTCATCTCCTCCTTGAACAGAGATTTCAGATCATCTGCAGATGCGAGATTGCCCGATTTTTTTCTCACCTTCTCCATAATTTCCATAGTAATATCAATGCCAAGGTCTGACATTACAAGAATCTCCTCAAGCTCCTCAAGAAGTGCAGCATCCACTTTTCTCTCTCTTGAAAAAAGCTCATCCACATCTGTCAAGAGAATATCCCTTGTCTTGCTCAGACCTTTTTTCAGTTTACCCAGTATATCCACGCCAGTTTCTCCTTATTTTGGGGTATCACTCTTTATGGGCTATTTTGGATAGCACAAATAACAATAATATTGATGGCACACGCCATTGAGGAGAGGAGCATATCATAGAGCCTGCTTTTTTTAAAGGGTTTCAGGTCTTACCACAGGGTGCTCCTTGAGATATTCGAGTCTGTTCAATCCATTTATATAAGCCAGGGCACTTGCTGTTATAATATCAGGGTCTGCCCCTTTTCCAAGTGCAACAATGCCATCTTCACTCAGACGTACCGTCACCTCGCCCTGGGCATCAGTGCCCTCTGTCAATGCACTGATTGAGAATCTCAGCAGTTGTGATTTTGTGCTGGTCAAATCTGAAATCACCTTATATACAGCATCAATTGGACCGTTACCCTCTACAGCCCCCTTGACCAAACGGTTATTGATTTTAAGATGGACACTTGCACTTGGAAAGACAGATGTTCCACTGGTAACATTGAGATATTCAAGACGGAAAACATCCGCACTTCTCAGGACACCTTCGTTGATAAGTGCCTCAACATCCTCATCCAAAATGCTCTTTTTGCGGTCTGCCAAATGTTTGAACTTCTCAAAAACAAGGTTGAGCTCCTCGTCAGAAAGGTTGTACCCCATTTGGGCAATGTGGGTATAGAGGGCATGTCTGCCTGAATGTTTTCCAAGAACCATGTTGTTTTTGCTCAAGCCTATAGTTTCAGGTTTCATGATCTCGTAGGTCATGGGGTTTTTAAGGACACCATCCTGATGAATACCAGCTTCATGGGCAAAGGCATTTGCCCCGACAATCGCCCTGTTTGGCTGAACTAAAATACCGGTAATCATGCTAACCAGACGGCTTGTGGGATATATCCTTGTGGTGTCAATTGATGTGGTATGGGAGAAAAAATTAGGTCTGGTGTTCAATGACATGACAACCTCCTCAAGAGAGGTGTTACCTGCCCGTTCTCCGATACCATTAATCGTAACTTCTGCCTGTCTTGCCCCTGCCTTTATTGCAGCAAGGGTATTTGCTGTGGCAAGTCCCAAGTCATTGTGGCAATGGACGCTGAGTATTGCCTTGTGCATGTTTGGAGTATTTTGCATAACGTAACTGACAAGCTCGGAAAACTCTTCCGGCACTGCATAGCCTACTGTATCAGGAAGATTGACTGTTTTTGCACCGGCATCAATAGCTGCCTCAAACACCTTGCACAAAAAATCACGGTCGCTTCGAGAGCCATCCTCTGCTGAAAACTCCACGTCATCAGTAAGAGATATAGCATATTTTACTGCTTTGACAGCATTATCTAAGACCTCTTCACGGGACATTTTTAGCTTGTATTTAAGATGGATATCAGATGTTGCAATAAATGTGTGAATTCTGGGATATAGTGCATTTTTCACAGCATCCCATGCTCTTGAGATATCTGCTTCCGAGGCTCTTGCAAGTGCTGCAATACTTGCATGTTTAAGGTGTTTTGCCACTAACTGGACAGCCTTGAAATCCCCTTCTGATGCTGCCGGAAATCCTGCTTCAATAACATTGACTCCCAATTTTTCAAGCTGTGTGGCGATACGCAGTTTTTCCGCTTCGTTCATGCTTGCTCCGGGAGACTGTTCACCATCCCGTAATGTTGTATCAAAAATGATAATTTGATTTTTTTCTGAATCCATTTTCCCCCCAATAATTTTAAATCAGGTTACTCGGCAATACAAGTAACCGTTAATATACAATTGATGACAGTGAGTGTAATGTAGCTATTCGAGATAATTGCTTAATGAATATAATCAACCATTACTACAGATACCAAGATAACCCCCTAATCTTTTTGCATTGAAAGTTTATACTGGAAACTATCAGATAGAGCCTGCCAGCTTGCCTCTATTATATCCTCTGAAACACCGATAGTGTTGAAAATATTGTTCTCATCCCGAGAAGAGATAATAACACGAACCTTGGCATCAGTGCCGGCACTGCCTTCAATAACGCGAACCTTGAAGTCAACAAGGTGCATATCATCAAGATCAGGAAAAATACTGGTCAATGCCTTTCTCAGAGCATTATCAAGAGCACTTACAGGACCATCTCCCTCTGCTGCTGTGATCTCGACAGTATCTCCAACCTTTATTTTAATCATGGCATGGGCATAACATGGTCTCTCCTTATCCTTTTCCACAGTAACCCTGAATGACTCAAGCTCAAAATGTGGCTGATACTGTCCGGTCAGCTTCTCCATTATGATTTTAAGAGAGCCGTCTGCAACATCAAACTGATATCCGTCATCCTCAAGCTCCTTGATGGTGGTAACTATACTTTTACCGTATTTACCATTTTCTCCCAAATCAATGCCCATCTCCTTAGCCTTGTATTCAATATTGCTGATACCTGACTGTTCAGAAACCAGCACTCTTCTTTTACTTCCAACAAGTGTTGGATCAATATGTTCATAGGCTTGTGCAGCCTTCATCACTGCACTTACATGAATTCCTCCTTTATGGGCAAAAGCACTGTGCCCCACAAATGGCCTGTTGTTAAGAGGTATCATGTTTGCTGTTTCACTGACAAATCGGGAGAGTTTCTTAAGTTTTTTCAAATTTTCAAAAGATATGCAGTCAATATCCATCTTAATCTTGAGAATGGGAATAATTGATGTCAAATCAGCATTCCCGCATCGCTCACCATAGCCATTAATTGTTCCTTGCACCATAACTGCACCACAGCGGACTGCTGCAATTGTATTGGCAACTGCCATACCGCAGTCATTGTGAGCATGTATCCCAAAAACAATATCATCAAGGCGTAAATTAGATTGAGCTACATTAAGTTTTTCACCACTTTGCATATTAATTTGAGAATCATTAAAAAACTGAATTTGATTGATAGTATCTATGGTTATCCGTTCAATATCATGGGGAAGAGTGCCACCATTTGTATCGCACAGAATAATGGTTCTGCATCCACCTTTAATTGCCGCCTTGAGGCTCTCAATGGCATAGTTGCTGTTGTTGATATATCCATCATAATAGTGTTCAGCATCATAAAATACTGTAAGTCCCTGGGCAATCAGCCACTCAACGCTATCCTTTATCATGGCAAGATTCTCTTCAAGGGTTATCTCCATTATCTGAACATGCAAATCCCACGATTTTCCAAATATTGCAGCAACTGATGCCCCTGAGGCGACAAGAGCGTTCAGGTTTTTATCCTTATCAGGAGAAATATTAGAGCGTCTTGTTGAGCCAAATGCTGTAATGGTGCTGTTTTTAAAGTTGATCTCTCTTGCTAATTCAAAAAAGTGCATAGCACCTGGATTTGAGCCTGGCCAGCCACCCTCTATATAATCAATGCCCATATCATCAAGACGTTTTGCAACCTTTATCTTGTCTTCAGGTGAAAAACAGATATTTTCGCCCTGCATTCCGTCTCTTAGAGTTGTGTCGTATAATATTGCTCTTTTCATTTTAGCTCCGCTCTCTTTAATTCCCTGTTTTTAATCATTTAATCTTGACCTTTTTTTCTCTTGTGAGTGCAATTGAGCCTGTTCTTGCAGTTTCAATGATTCCCATTGGACGTAAAAGATCAATAAAAGCCTCCATTTTCCCCTCATCGCCTGACATCTCAATTGTGTAATGCTCAGGTCCCACATCAACAACTCTGCATCTAAAAATATCAACAATCCTGAGAATTTCTGCCCTATGTTCAGGTTTTGCATTTACCTTGATAAGCATAAGTTCACGCTGAACATATTTTTTGTCAGTAAGGTCATTTACCGTGATTACATTGATGAGCTTGTGAAGCTGTTTTGTGATCTGTTCAATAATATGGTCATCTCCGACAGTTACCATAGTGATTCGTGATAATGCACTGTTTTCAGCGGTCTGGGCTACACTCAAACCCTCAATATTATATCCCCGACCACTGAAAAGCCCTGCAATTCTTGAGAGAACACCAGGTTCATTGTCAACCAGAATGGATAGTGTATATTTTTTACTGCTCATTTTTTTACCTCCTACACCAAAATCATCTCTGAAATTGCACCGCCAGCCGGCACCATTGGATAGACGCACTCCTCACGCTCCACAATAAACTCCATGATTACTGTCCCTTCACAGGCAAGACCCTTTTTCAGTAGAGCCTCAACCTCATCTGCCCTGTCTGTTCTCATGCCAGTTGCACCGTAAGCATCAGCCAGTTTTACAAAATCAGGGGACATCTCCATGTTTGTAAATGAGTAACGTCTGTCATAAAAAAGTTCCTGCCACTGCCTGACCATTCCTAAATAACGGTTGTTAAGGATAACAATCTTGACCGGCAGTTTAGCTTCAATTGCAGTCATTAATTCTTGACTGTTCATCTGGATGCTTCCATCACCTGCAACACAGACAACAAGTTTATCAGGGCAGGCAGCTTTTGCACCAATGGCAGCAGGCAGACCAAAACCCATAACGCCAAGACCACCAGAAGTGATAAAGTGGTTGGGACGTTCAAAATGGTAATACTGGGCTGTCCACATCTGATTCTGTCCAACTTCGGTTGTGATAATGGTATTGCTGTCTGTAAGTTTATGCAGTCTGTCAATAACGTATTGAGGTTTTATCACATCTCCTGTCTGCTCATATCTTTGCGGTGATGTGGCTCTCCATTGTGCAATCTGATCTAACCATTTCTGTCGCTCTTCTATATTTCCCTTTATATAAGAAGGATTTTCACTCTCAAGCATGGAGTTCAAAATCTCCAAAGTATTTTTGCAATCTCCTACAATCGGGCAGGTTGCCTCAACATTTTTGTGGATAGATGTGGGATCAATATCAATTTGAACAATAGTGGCTTCAGATGCAAATTTATCTTTGCGTCCTGTAACTCGGTCGTCAAATCTAACTCCGACCGCAATCATAAGGTCACAATTACTAATTGACATATTTGCTCTATATGTGCCATGCATACCAACCATTCCAAGCCACAAAGAATGAGAACCAGGAAAAGTGCCAAGCCCCATAAGAGAAGCTGTTACAGGCATGTTTGTCATTTTTGCAAGCCTTGTCAGCTCTTCAGATGCCTTGGATAGCACAACGCCACCACCTGAAAAGATAACCGGGCGTTTAGCCTCTTTTATCAGTTCAACAACTTTTGAAAGCTGCTTTCTGTTTGGATTGTATGTTGGTTTGTAGGATTTAAGATCAACTTCTCCTGGCTCTTCAAACTCAATAGTTGCAGCCATTATATCCTTTGGCAGATCGACAAGCACAGGACCAGGTCTTCCGCTTTTGGCTATGTGAAAAGCCTCCTTGATTGTCCGTGCAAGTTTGGTAATATCCTTTACAAGATAGTTATGTTTTGTGCAGGGTCTTGTGATCCCGACAATATCCACCTCCTGAAAGGCATCATTTCCGATAAGTGCAGTTGGCACCTGACCTGTAAAGATAACCACAGGTATTGAATCCATATATGCAGAGGCAATACCTGTAACAGTGTTTGTAGCTCCGGGTCCTGAAGTAACCAGTGCAACACCTACTGTCCCCTTTGCTCGTGCGTAGGCATCAGCCGCATGAACTGCCCCCTGCTCGTGCCGAACCAAAATGTGCCTCAGACCAGTGGTATTTTCAAGGGCATCGTAAATATCAATGACCGCTCCGCCCGGATAACCGAATATTGTATCAATGCCCTCATCCTTTATCATTTTGATAAGGATCTCTGCCCCTTTGAGTTTCATTGTTCTTTTCTCCTTGTCAGAATTAGGCAAACACCGCTCCATTGCCTGCCGAGGTAACCTGTTTTGCGTACCTTGCCATGTATCCTGTCTTGATTTTGGGTTCTGGACGTTTCCATCTACTCAATCTGGATTTTATCTCTTCATCGGACACTAAAAGCTCAATTGATTTTGCTGGAATATCAATCTTTATCTGATCTCCCTCTTCTACTGCTGCAAGGACGCTTCCCTGCATTGCCTCTGGTGAAATATGACCAATTGACGCACCTTTTGTGCCACCGGAAAATCTGCCGTCAGTGATCAGTGCAACATCTCCATCAAGCCCCATGCCAGCAATTGCAGAGGTCGGGGTGAGCATCTCCCTCATCCCAGGGCCTCCGGCGGGACCCTCATACCTGATTACAATCACGTCTCCTTTTTTAATGGTATTTGACATAATTGCCTCAGTTGCTGCCTCTTCTGAATCAAAGACCCGTGCCGGTCCCTGATGACAGAGCATCTCCTTTTTAACAGCAGACTGCTTTACCACGCACCCTTCAGTGGCAATATTGCCAAACAGAACAGCAAGCCCACCCTGTTTGTGATATGGATCATTTATAGGTCTGATAACATTTGAATTTTTAACCCTCGCATTTTTTATATTCTCTGCAACTGTTTTGCCTGTAGCAGTGATACACGAGCCATCAATCTTGTATCCGATATTTTTATTATTTACACATTCACCATTTTGATTTTGCTCATCGTTATTATTTTGCTCAAAGAGGACTTTTAAAACCGCCTGTATTCCTCCTGCATAATGGAGATCAACAAGATGATCCTTTCCACCCGGGCTTAACGAGCAGAGGTGGGGAATTTTACCGCTCACCTCATTTATAAGCTCAAGCGGAATATCAAGCCCTGCCTCGTATGCAATTGCTTTAAGGTGAAGCACTGTATTTGTTGAACATCCAAGTGCCATGTCAACAGCAAGTGCATTTCTGAATGCTTTTTCAGTCATAATCTGGCGTGGAGTGATGTTTTGGTTTAAAAGTTCCATGATTGCCATTCCAGCCTGTTTTGCCAAACGGATTCGTTCAGAGAATGGGGCTGGTATTGTGCCGTTTCCAGGCAGACCCATTCCAATGGCTTCGGTCAGGCAGTTCATGGAGTTGGCTGTAAACATACCAGCACACGAGCCGCAGGTTGGACAGGCTCCATTTTCAATCGCTTCAAGCTCATCTTCTCTCATCTTTCCACATTTTACAGCCCCGACAGCCTCAAACACGGAGATCAGATCAATTTTGCGTAGCTTGCCTGAATTATTTGGATTGGCTGTGCCGTTATGGTTATCCTCTCCTGAATTATCATAGTTAGATTTGGATAAATTATCCTCAAGATATAGACCCGGCAACATTGGACCACCACTAATGCAAATCGCAGGAATGTTCAGGCGGGCTGCTGCCATCAGCATTCCCGGGACAATCTTGTCGCAGTTTGGCACCAATACAATTGCATCAAATGGGTGTGCCATTGCAGAGACCTCAATCGAGTCTGCAATCAGCTCCCTGCTTGCAAGTGAGTAGTGCATACCAGCATGGTTCATGGCAATTCCGTCACATACGCCAATTGTGGAAAATTCCATAGGGGTTCCGCCAGCTATTCTGATTCCAGCTTTAACTGCTGTTACAATCTGATTAAGGTGTATATGTCCCGGAATCAGCTCATTGGCTGAGTTGGCAATGCCTATCAATGGTCGCTGAATCTCCTCATCAGTAAAGCCTACTGCCTTCATAAGACTTCTGTGCGGTGCCCTTGCAACCCCTTTTTTTGCTATGTCGCTTCTCATCTTGTTTTTCCTCTTTTTTTGTTAATTTATTAATTAGACATTCTAAATTAGTAACTTATTTAAACAAAAAAGCCGTTATCAGCTTTTGATGGGCTGATAACGGCTTTTAAATAATCTTGATTATACTTATCTTATGCCAATGTCAGCCCTTTCTTCTGAGGGCGATAATAATCACCTCCACAAGGAGAAGAGATAGAATGACATTGACGATAAGAATATTTTGCATTTTGATACTTATTTTTCCGTAAATTTGTATAGATTAATAACCAGATAACCATCTGTATTAATTAAAAATATTTAAGCTGTAGAATTTAGGCTTAAATTCTAAAAAAAGTTAAATGAGTAAGATTAATTATATGAAGAGCAATGGTATGTCAAGATAAAAGTCAGCTTTCAGGTTCACTTGTTTGAAATCTGATTAATACTTGATGCCATGTAACCAGCTCCAAAACCATTATCAATATTGACAACAGCAACATTTGAGCTGCATGAGTTAAGCATACCGAGAAGGGCGGCAATCCCGCCAAAGCCAGCACCATAACCAATACTTGTGGGCACGGCAATTACAGGAGCTTTTACCATTCCAGCCACAACACTTGGAAGTGCACCCTCCATACCAGCCACCACAACAATAACAGATGAGCTTTCAATCATGGCTCTGTGTGCAAACAATCTGTGAATTCCAGCAACGCCGACATCAAATATGGTGGTTACATGATTTCCCATTGATCTGGCTGTGAGATATGCCTCTTTTGCAACCGGAATGTCCGATGTACCGGCAGATATAACAAGAATCTTTCCGTTTGATTTTATTTCAGGCTCTTTACGGCTTAATATAAGCATGTTGGCATCTTCGTGAAATTGTGTGTCAGGAAAGACCTTTATAGCTTCAATAGCCTTTTCTCTGCTGATGCGGGTTACCAGTATCACCTCATCACTTGCTTTTGACATGGCTGTCATAATCCCGATTATCTGATCAGATGTCTTACCCTGACCAAAGATCACCTCTGGAAATCCTTTTCTGATAGCTCGATGGTGGTCAACGCTGGCATAGCCATCAACATCCTCAAATGCCATTTTGCCTAATTTAGCCTGAGCATTTTCTACGGACAAGTAACCTTTGGCAACATTTTCAAGCAGGAGTGCAAGCTCTTTTTCATTCATAAGTTCACTGTATAATTTGTATTGTATAGTATATTTGACATTTTTGTAAAATGAAGTGGTCAATTAAAGTTTTGCGGAAACTCTATTTGTATCAATATCTGTAATAGTCTGGTTTAAATGGTCCGTTTACAGGAACACCAATATAATCAGCCTGCTCTTGAGTCAGTTTGGTAAGTTTTACTCCAAGCATATCTAAATGAAGTCTTGCAACCTCTTCATCAAGCTCTTTTGGAAGGGTGTAAACTGTTTTCTCAAGTTTTTCAGTGGCAAGTTTAATCTGGGCAAGTGTCTGGTTGGTAAAACTTGAACTCATAACAAAACTTGGGTGTCCAGTTGCACAGCCTAAATTTACAAGCCTTCCTTCAGCAAGCACAATTACAGATTTACCAGATTCAAGAGTCCATTTATCAACCTGAGGTTTGATGTTTGTCTTCTTATGGGCTGGATTGTTTTCTAAAAACCGCATCTCAATCTCATTGTCAAAATGGCCAATATTGCAAATTATTGCCTCATCTTTCATAAGTTTGATATGTTCACTTCTGATAACAAGGTAATTACCAGTTGCGGTTACAAAAATATCTCCAATAGGGGCTGCTTCCTCCATAGTCAGAACCTGATAACCTTCCATTGCTGCCTGAAGTGCACAAATCGGATCAATTTCTGTGATGATAACCCTTGCACCATAACCTTTCATGGAGGATGCACAACCTTTACCAACATCCCCATATCCGGCAACCACAACCACTTTACCAGC